>CAZCGB010000045.1:0-10876 GCA_964498045.1 uncultured Isosphaeraceae bacterium | reverse complement strand
ATCGCGATTCCCCGCGCCTGCCACTCCGGGGCACAGGCGTCGGCGTGCCGCTGGTAGACTCTTCAGCTGCGGCATGTCCAACAACTCAGCACAGAACACGCACTCGCCGATCCGGTACCTGTCCATCGCCTGGCTGATCACACTGGCGGCGTTGGTGGCCTTCCTGTGGTGCGCCTACGACTCCTATCAGCGATTCACCAACACGGCCGAGCGTGATCTGCGCGTGCAGGACCTTCGCGGGCAGATCATTCACCTTGATGAGGTGCTGACGATGTCGGCGCGGATGTACGCCCTCACCGGCGACCCGCATGGGAAGAGCGGTACCGGCAGTTCGAGCCGCAACTCGACGCCGCCATTCAACAGGCGCGGTCATTTTCGCTGGGCGCTCAAACGACCAGGGAGACCGATGAGGCGAACGCCGAGCTCGTCGCGCTGGAAAACCGCGCCTTCGAACTGGCCCGTCTCGGGAAACTCGACGAAGCCAGGGCCACGCTGTTCAGCCAGGAGTACGCCGGTCAGAAAGCCATCTACAGCGCCGGCATGGACAAGCTCGGCCGCGAACTCGCCGAGGCCGCCAGCGCCGCCACGCAATCCGAGCGCACGCGCGTATATTTTCAGCTGATCGCCGGCGGCGTGGTGATCGTCCTGCTTCTGCTCGGCTGGATCGTGGTCGTGCGTGTGGCGCACAACGGAACGCTCATGCGCGAGCAGCTCAACAAGATCGAGCGCGACCTGGACATCGCCCGCGAAATCCAGCGTGGCCTGTTGCCCACGTCGGCCCCCGACGCGCCCGGCTTCGAGATCGAAGGCTGGAGCAAGCCCGCCGACCAGACCGGCGGCGACTACTTCGACTGGATGAAGCTGCCCGACGGCGGAACGCTCATCACGCTCGCCGACGTGAGCGGCCACGGCATCGGGCCGGCGCTGATCGTCGCGGTGTGCCGCGCCTACATGCGCGCCTCGGCCACCGGCATCGCCCTGGAGGCTGCCATCGCCAGGGTGAACGATCTCCTGCACATGGAGATTCCCTCCAATCGTTTCGTCACCGCAGCGGTCGGTGTGCTGCAGCCTGAGTCCAACGAAATGTCGCTCGTCTCCGCGGGCCAGGCTCCGCTGCTCTTCTACCGCGCATCTTCGCGCACAATCGAGAACTGGGCGGCGGACGATTTGCCCCTGGGCATCGCGCCCGGACTTGATTTCGGTCGGGCGCGAACCGTTCGTTTCGAGCCGGGCGATGCGCTTATCCTCGCCACCGATGGATACTTCGAATGGGCGAACGGAGCCGGTGAGCAGTTCGGCATCAATCGCCTTGAGGCGTTCGTCGCGGCTCACGCGCATGAAACGCCGGCTGTGTTCATCAAGGGCCTGCACGAGCAGGTCATCGCCCACGCATCGGGCCAGGTCCAGCCAGATGATCTCACCGTGGTCATCATCAAGCGCAAAGTTCTCGAACCAAGGCTTGCGCATTCCGCGTCGCATCAGCCCAACGGCGCGGCCGTGCCTGCCGCTTGGTCGTGACTTCAGTTCTTCGGATTCCGCATCACATACGCGATCCGCGACAGGCGTCGCTCATTCGAGAGTTTCTCCACCGTCTCGAAGAACTGCTGCAGGCGTTCAAAGCCTTCGTCACCTTCGATCTTCAACAACGCATCGCGATGCCGCTGCCGCGCCTGCCGCCACGGGCCGGCCAGCATGGCCGCGTTGGCGGTGACATCCTCCTGGCCGATGAGCTCGAATCCCGCCTGGGCAATCATCCGCTCGTTCCAACCTGCTCCGCCGGGGGTGAAGACGATCTCGCCGCTCACCGATCGGCGAGCAATCTCCGCGCTCGTGATCGGTCCAGTGATGACCGCCAGATCTACGAACAGCGCCGTGGCGTTCGGCCGCAGCACCTTTCGCCACTCGCGCAGCACCGCCACGCGGTCGAGCATGTGATGCATCGCATCGATGCACGTGACCGCGTCAAACGAGCAATCGTCAAAGGGCAGTCGCGCGTTTCCATCCGCAGCGATGAATCGCGTGCGATCGGCAAGTCCATCGCGGCGCGCCGTTGTCGTGGCCGCCGCGATGGCCGCCTCGCTTCGATCAATGCCCGTCACGCGGCAGCCGGTGACGCGGCTCAAGTGCATCGCGACGCCGCCCGAGCCGCAGGCGACATCGAGCACGTGCGCGCTGGCGTCGATTCCAAGATGCGTGATGAAACGCCCGAACTCCTCCACGGTGGTCCAGCCCGTCTGGCCGATGTCACCGCCGCCACCCCCCTGGCGTGCATCGTCGCCGAACGTCTCGCGCCGCACGGCCTCCAGGGCGTCATCGGCGAAGTCGGCGTACCCGTAGTGGATGTCAGTGGCCTTCGACTGCTGCATGTACAAAGCGTAGCAACACGACGGATGTCGGATGAGAGCCGATCGTTTCTTGTCACTGTGGCGTGAAGCCGCGGAGCTGCTCAGCCACCCCGCGCAGCTGCTGACTCACCGATTCAACCGTGTACGGATCGTCGGCATGCGCGGCCTGGCCCGCCTTCTGAAAGTGCGGCCGCTCGCCAAACGCCCGGCCCCACTCCACGTCGGCGGCGCGGACCAGCTCGGTCAACATGTCAGGCGATCGCAGAACGCGTTGACAAAACCCGGCCAACGCCGCCAGCGGTTGATCACCCGCGCTCGCCAGCGCATCGCTGGCGGAGATGTTCCGCAGCATCACCGTCAGCAGCGCGCCTTGGGAATCGGTGAGATGCTGGCGGAGCCAGGTCTCGATGGCGCTGACGATCTGATGCTTGCGGGCGACAGGCGAGGCCCCCTTCATCGAGCCGGGGCCGGCGAGCCTGCCGATGGCTTCGGTGAGCGTGAACTTCCGCTCCGCGCGGATTTCGCGTTCCAGCGCAGCATCGGATTCGGAGCGCGCCGCCTTGGGATTCGACTGCTCTTTGCCCATGACTGACGCATTGTCACGCGCGGCATCCGGCCGGGCAAGCGGGTGAAACCAGCAATTCAACCGCGAGCACGAAGATGAGCCGAAACACGAACATTTGCGGAGAATTCGACCCCCGACGATTCATCGTGTCGCCCCGCATTCGGGACACGCGCGGCCTTCTCCGCTTCCGCGCAGGTCGTATCCGCAACCCGCGCAGTGTCCGTAGTTTCGCCGCACCGCTCGCCTCAATGCAAAGGGGCCGACAAAGATCACCCAGAGGATGACCGCGTAGAACACCGTGTTGATCGCGAAGCCGGGCCAGAAGGGCTTCCACGGCACGTAGTCATCCATGATCGGAGAACCACGCGAGCGAACGGGCACCCAGGAACCCTTGATGACCCACAACCCGTGATTGGAGTTGTCCAATTGGCGATGGTGTCCGATGACCGACCTGGCGGGCCAACCCGCCTCGAACTCCCACGCCGAACCTTCGCGCCACTTCGTCTGCCCAGATTGTGGCGACCCATGTCCAATGAAGATGATTCGATATGCCGGCGATGCGGTGAATTGGCCTCGCGGATCGTAGCGCCGTTGCTTTGGATCATCTGCAAACGCCGTGCCCGTCGGCCACGCTCGATCCCAGACTCGCTGAGCTTCGCTCATCGGTGCGCCTTGAAATGGAAACCCGGGAAAGGGACGCCAGAGGTACAGCCCCCACGCCACCGCGACGTTGACGATCGCGCCAAGGACGACGAAGACGCAGAATCGGAAGGCCCAGCGTCGTTTCATCGTGACTTCTTGATCTGTGTCAAACACATTTGAAGCGACCCAGCCTTCATCGACCCAAATTCGCCGAGGGCGATCCAGCCACTCGGGCAGAGGGTGGCACCCATCGACTCATCCACCGTCCCGTCCACCCTGAAACTCGCGCTGTGCATCGGACGGCTGGGTGCCTCGACCTCAAACCACCAAGCGTATTGTCGCTGGACCCGGATCTCGGCGCGGCCGTCAGCGTCCGTCGTCGTGTCCTGCGACTTCGGCGAACCCCAGCGCAAGATGCGGAACATCTCGTCGAACATGCCGTAGCGGCAGGTGACATGCGCGTCCGGCACCGGCGCGCCCGAATCCAGGTCGCGAAGTTCGATGCCGTATCGATCGTAGTGTCTGCAGCCGCCAGCCGCGTAGAGACACGTCAGCGTCGCAGCAGCAGTCGCCATCGATGTATGCCGCCAGCGCTTCATGCGTGCATCATAACTGGCCGACGCTGATTACCCGGCAACAGAGGCAGCCCATCCGGCCCGCGTCCCGCCTCCCGAATGACGCTCGCTGCCCTGACCTTATCGATCAGCCGCGCCCATGATGGCCCATGTCGTGAACATGATCGCCGCGCCCACGATCCAGATCACCACGACCGGGCCGGCGAGATACGCCGCTGGCGGATGGCCGCGCTGATCGGAGAGCAGGAACAGGAGCGCCAACCCGATCGCCGGCACGGTCCAGAATGCCGGCAGAATCATGAACGCTCGATTGCGCTTTCGACTGCGCGTCGCCACAGCGGAAGCGTACACGCAAAACCAGCCATCGCGTTTCCGCAGGCTTGGCGCAGGGCTGAATTGCCCGGCTACCGGTGTTCGCCGCGCGTCGTCGAGCCTCGAAGCAGCTCTTCGATACAGTCGATCTTCCGCGCCAGCATGTTGACTTCGGTCTGGGCCTTGACGTTGACCTGATAGTCCAGATCGATGCGCAGTCGGTCTTTCTCTGATTGCCGACTCTGGCTCACCATGACGAAGATGGAAAGCACGATCGACTCCAAGCTGACGACCATCGTGAGCAGTCCGAATGGGAACGGATCGAACTTCAGCGCTGCGGGCAGGATCTCGAAACCTGCAAGCAGGTTCAGGCTGATCCACACGCCGAACCATGCCAGGTGGCTCAGGATGAACCACTGGCTCGCAGCCACCGAGGCGATCAGATCGCTCGCTCTCTGCCACAGCGACACGCGCGTGCTTTCGAACGCGACGTTGGGGTTCTTCATGCTCCGCTGCGCCTCGGTGCTGACGCGCTGCCGGCGGCCCATGATCGTCAGCAGATGGATCGCGACCTCCGGCCGCTGTCGCAGGCATGCGTGCAGATCATCGCGCTTGAGCACGAACAGTTCGGTGCGCTCGAGCGTGCGCATGGTGGCGGTGCGCGGCCCGCCATCGAGCAGGCTGATCTCGCCGAAGAACCCGCCGGGGCCCAGGCGATCGAGCGTGACGTGCTCGCCTTTCTCGTTGGGCACGGTGACGGCGACCTGGCCTGCGCTGATGAGGTACAGCGTGTCGCCAACATCGCCCAGCCAGAATACGGTCTGATGCGCCTCGACCGTCTGCGTGGTCATCGCATCGAACAGGAGTTTCTGTTCGCTGGACGGCAGGCCTGCGAAGAGCGGAATGTGCGCGAGCGGACCAGGCGCGTCGGCCGCCCCGCCGTGTTGGTTTGAATCAGTCGACTGCGAAGCCATGTGCTGGAAGGATACCGATTCGTCCGGCGCATGCGGCGCGAGCCAATGCCCGTGTCGGTCATGGTGAAGAACCTGCTTTGCCGCACTCCGGGCAAGGCGCGTCACGCGGCGTCTGCCGACGGTCGTAGCCGCAATGCACGCACAGGCCGCGCGCGGCGCGATCGACTCGTCGCCAGCCGAGGGCCACGTACGTGGCCCAGCCGATCAGAAACAGCGGCGCTGCGACGCCCCAGACGATGGCGGAATCCTTGGCCACCCAGCGGTCGCTCAACAAGCCTGTATAGATGACATCCATCGATCCGGAACCGGGCGTCGGATTCCTGCGATGCACCAGCAGCGGGAACTGCGAGTAGGTTGTGCCCGTCCACAAGCCCATCGGCTTGTCATACACCCAGTCGCAAAAGCTCACGTTCAGAATCCACGCGATGGCGGCGAGGCCGACAACCACAAGGATGCGCTGCGCGCGAAGCATTGAGCACAGTGTAAGTCGATTCTGCCGTTTGACGCAGCGGCCAGCATGCGACGCGTGCGGACGACGACTCAATCATCGTTCCTGCACACGATCAGTCGCAAGGTCCCCACGCGCTCAGGATCGCCAGCAGATCGCTGACGTTTACGGTGTCGTCGCCCCCGGGCGGAACGATGTCCGCAGTGCAGTTGTTCGGATCGCCGCATGCTCCCCACGCAGCGATCACCGCAAGCAGGTCGGCAACGCCAACTGTTCCATCGCCTTGGGGAGGGCCGGGTGGTGCAATGTCGCCGAAGCATGCGGGAGCCGGACAATCTTCCCAACGCGCGAGTCGGTTGACGAACGTCCCGCCCGCGTTGGTGAACGAACCGCCTGCGACCAGTTGCGTATTCCATGTCGCAAGGCTCAACACTGTGAAGTCGACGCCACTTTGACTGCCTACGGTGAACGGAACCCATGCTCCGCCGAGGGGGAGGCTGCCATCCCATCGTGCGATGTGGTTCACCGTCTGCCCGCCCGCTGTGGCAAAGTATCCGCCTGCGATCAGATCATCGTTGTACGTCGTGAGCGCGTACACCTGTGGCGAAATGTCGCCGCTGTTCACGCCCGTTTCGCCGCCGGTCATGAACGGGTGCCAGTTGGCGCCATCCCATCGCGCGATGCGGTTCACCGTTTTTCCGCCTGCCGTGGTGAAGGTTCCGCCCGCGACCAGATTGCCATTCCAATCTGTAAGCGAATCTACCTGTGGCGACGATCCACCCACGCCAGTTTGTCCGTTGGCGATGAACCGTTCCCAGGTCGCGCCGTCCCATGCCGCAATGTAGTTGGCGAACTGCCCTCCTGCGGTGCTGAAGAATCCACCCACCACGAGTTTGTTGTTCCAAAGGGTCATCGACTTCACGCCGCCGCCCACGCCGGTCTGCCCGCCTGCGACAATCGTCTGCCACGCTGTGCCATCCCACCGCGCGACGCTGTTGACGGTCTGGTTACCCGCCATCCAGAAATCGCCGCCTGCATACAAGTGACCATTGAACACCGCGAGGGCGCGCACCGTGCTGTTCAGTCCGATCTGCCCGCCCGAGCTGAGCGGCTGCCAGGACGTGCCGTCCCATCGGGCGATGTTGTTCACCGTCTGCCCGCCGGCCGTGTCGAACCTTCCTCCGGCGATGAGGTGGCCGTTGTACACCGTCAAAGCAAAGACCTGTGCGCCGAAGGGCGCATCCACGCCGATCTGCCCACCGGAGGTGAACGAATGCCACGCGCCGGGGGAGCCGTTCCATCGGACGATGCGGTTGCGCTGTTCACCGCCGACGTTGACGAAGTTGCCGCCGAGAACCAGGTCGCCGTTCCATTCGATGATGCAATTGACGTTGGTGCCCACGCCGGTGATCCGATTGGCGACGAAGGTCTGCCACGTCTCACACTGCGCATGAACAGTCGAAACGCGAGGCCACCCAATCACGATGAGCGACAGAACGATGAACAACCTCCAAACACGACAACACCGGACACCGGACATGAGTGAGTCTCCAATGGATCGCGCCCCTCAAGCCAATCTCCAGAAACAATCACACCATTCAGGCGCGGCACCCTTCACGAAAAGAAAAGAAAGGTGGAAAACGACCGCGCACGCGTGGCTTCTGCCCGGCGTCAAGGCCGACCTCAGGTTCTTGGCCTGGGGTGATCCTTGGAATATTCGCCGATCGCCTCCGATTGCGCCTCTTCCGCCTCTTCAAGGGTCGCAAACTCTCCGTTGCGTACTCGAGCGGTCACACGATCAATGTACGGACCGATTCCAGGCAGCGAGTTCGTCATCATCTCGAATCCCGGCTCATCAAACCCGATGTGCTTGGCGTACTCGAATGTGTATCCCGAAATCCACCACTGTTCGCCAAGACGAACCAGATGCAGCGGCGATGTCACGCCATGGTCGTTGGTGCACTCGATCTCAACTCGATCCGCCTCTTCCTTCTTCCATGTCGAGGTGTCGATCTCCCACACCATCGCCTGGCCGCCTGGCGGATGCTCGCCGAACCTTTCATAGCAGGCTTTCGCGAATCGATTTCGCGGCAAGAGCGCGTTGTTCACAAACGCCATCCACGTCTGCTGCTTGGGTGTCTCGGTATGAACAAGCGCGTAGTACGCTTCGGCATCCGGACGCTCCTGATTGCAGATCGACTGAATGTGATCGAACAGCGCCCGCGCGCTGGCGCGAGTCGGATCCACGCTTGAGACATTCTGCTCAGCCGCCGCGCCGCTGTCATCGTTGCTGCTGCAGCCACACAATCCGGACATCACGCAGACGATGCCGAGAACGAAGACGACTCGCCGAAAGCCCATTCATGGAGTGTACTGCATGCCGATGACTGCCTGCTTCCGGCGTGTTGCCACACCACCTACCTGTTCGGAGTGGCGGTCTCGGCGTCGGTTGTGAGTTCGGGCTTCCGCGCCACCAGTCGTAAGAGCATCCCCGGCGAATGCTTTGCTCCCGGTCCCCAATCGCGTGGCAGGTGATCGTGCTCGTAGTGCACGATCGTCCAGTCCATGAACTGCGCCAGCGTTTCGTTGGTGGTGTTGATGTCCTGGAACTCCACGATGATGTAGCCGCCGGGTTTGACCGAATCCTTGACCTTCGGCAAATGGTCCCAGGCCATGCGGAAGTACATCATCACGACGACGTTCCATTTCTCCCTGCCGTAGTCGAAGGCGTATGCGTCTGCAGTGATCGCATGCAGACGATCGACCAGGCCAAGTTCAGCGGCTTTCTTCCGCGCCTGATTGACGCCGACATCGCTCAAATCAAACGCGAGCGTGCGATAGCCGTGCTGCGCCAGCGGAATCGCGTTGCGTCCGTTTCCCATCGCGATCTCCAGCGCGGTTGGATCGGGGTCGGGCATGAATTGCGGGTTTCGCTGGTCAAGCTCGCGCATCTTGGCGATCTGATTCAGCATCTGAATGAGAAACGCGTTCGGCTCCTGCTGAAAATCGGCATGCGCGTAAGAGGAGTTGTATTGATCGCGTGTGGAAGCAAGGCCAGGTTCGAGCAGCAACTGCTGGACGGGTTCAAACGCGACTTCGGAATGGGTTGTTGCCGCACGGCCCGTATCGATTGGAGGGGGCTCAGGGGCAGGGGGCGACTTGGCCAACCCAGTCACGTCTTGCGAAGCGCACCCAGCAATCGTTGCCAGTGCGCAGATCCTGAGACAAATCTGGAGCGGGTCGCGCAGGTCTCGCATCCCTTCCCAACGATGGAATTCAAATGGCATTGCAATCGACCTGCCCTCGCTTCGCGTTTATGAACTGACCATGCGGGCAATGCCAATACATCTGCGGCGACCCCATCTCGATTTGATACGATGGAAACGACGTCCAGAGGAGAGAGACCAATGTGTGCCATTCGATTGAACGCAAGCCGCTGTGTTGCGCTACTGGTGTTGTCAGTCGTCGCAAGTGTTGGCCCGGCTGCGTCAGCTGACCTTCTGCCCGTAATCAACGCGAGTTTCGAGCAGACTTCGCGGCCGCTCGCGCCCGGCGAACTCACCAACGGCTCGGGCGGCGCGGGCGTCTCCGTCGCCACGCGCATGCCCTGGAGCGGCGGGGGCGTCTCCTACGCCAATCCCGTCGAAGTGCCTGGATGGCGCACGCTTCTGCCGCCGCCCAACAATCCCAACGCCATCGTGTACGCAGGCGTGCTGAATCCGCCCACGCTCAACACCATCAACGGCCCGCAGCCGTTCATCTCCGGCCAGGAAGGTCAGAATGTGGCGGCCGCGCAGGTCAGCCACATGCAGCAGATGCTGAATGTGCAGGTGCAGTCGAACACGCGCTACACGCTTTCGTTTCTTGCGGGCAATGGATTGTTCGATGTCGGCGAGGGCGTATACGTGTCGCTGCTTGCATCACCGGATCTGCAGACGCTGGCCTTCCTCAACACACCCAACGTCACCACGCTCGCGCTGACGCAGGGGGTGGGCATTCCGCCGAACTCCACCGGCACGATGACGCGCTTTCAGATCGAGTACGTCGCGCCAGCCGTGCTGCCAGCCAACATCGTGAACCGTTATCTCGCGATCAGCTTCATCGGCAGCGATGGCATCCCGCGCATGTGCTTCGACGACTTCCGCCTTGTCGCCACTCCAGTTCCCGCTCCGGCCACAACCATCGTCATGATGACGTTCGCTGTGCTTGGAGGAAGACGGCGGCGACGCGATTGCTTCGCCACCGCCGCTTCCAAGTAAACGTTTCGCACGCAAGCAAGCGACGAATTCCATCAGCAGGCGAGGGTGGCCTGACGCGATGCTGTTCGGCTCAGATCAGAAATTGATTAGTCCGATCACCGTCACGGCCATGGAATTGTTCGGGCCCATCTGCCCTGAAAGCCTTGACACGCCCCAGGCGTGGTCGAAGCGGCCCGTGCCGCCGACATAGATCAGCGTCGCACGCACCGCGCCGGTGGCGGTATTGAGCGTGCCATAGACCTGCGCATCGAGCCGATCGCCGTTGGTCGCGGTGTATGAAGTCGTGCCAGTCACGCGCAGAACATCGGGATTGGAAGTGGGAGCGAAAGCGACGCTGCCGGCCTCGGTGTAGTGGTTCAGGTGCGTCGCGTCGCCCTGGCCGATGAAATCGGTGGGGCTCACGAACTGGGCCGTGCCGTGGGCGAGATACGGTCGCCACGCCGCCGAAGCGATGCTGGTGAAGCCCAGCATCCCGGCCAGCACAGCGATCAGACACACAATGCGGAGATTGAGACGTTGCATGCGAGCGAACTCCTTACTGGTGGTGAATTGCATGGAGAAGACGATGACGAACCGAAGGCGGCGCAGCGCCAACATCACCGCCCGGATGATGCGCTCTCACACGCCTTCAATCACTCCACGCAGAATCCCGCCCGCGCGCCTGAATAATCTTCCGTCGCGTAGAGGAGCAAGCCTGGGTACACACTTCGTGCGTGCCTTGCAGTCGAGGTCACGGTGCAGCGACTGTTTGCGTCG
>CAZCGB010000044.1:0-10988 GCA_964498045.1 uncultured Isosphaeraceae bacterium | reverse complement strand
GGGGGGGGGGGGGGGGGGGGGGGGGGGGGGGGGGGGGGGGGGGGGGGGGGGGGATTCGCGTTGCGCAGGTCGAATCGCGCGTGCCGCTCGATCGCCCGCTCGACGTGCTGGTGCAGCACATGGTCACGCTCGCATCCGGCGATGGGTTTGATCCGACCTTATTGCGCGATGAGGTTCGATCAACCCACGCGTTCAGCCGCATGACCGACGATGAATGGACATGGTGCCTCGACTTCGTCACACGCGGCGGAGACACGCTCACCGCGTACCCGCAGTTCAGCCGCGTCAAGATCGACGACATCACCGGCAGGCGCCACATCGCCAGCAAGACCCTCGAGCGCATGCACCGCATGGCGATCGGCACCATCACCTCCGACAGTTCCGTCAAGGTCGCCTTCGCCAACGGAACGATGCTGGGCATGATCGAGGAAGGGTTCATCTCGCGCCTGCGGCCGGGCGACCGTTTCGTCTTCGCCGGCCGAGTGCTGGAACTGATCCGCACGCACAACATGACCGCGTTCGTCAGGCCCGCGAAACAGAAGAGCGGCGTCGTGCCGCGCTGGGCGGGCGGCAAGAGTCCGCTCTCGACGCTGCTCTCGCAGGCGATCCGGCGGAAACTCGATGAGGCGAGGCAAGGCGTGTTCAACTCGCCGGAGATGAGGAAGGCGCGGCCGCTCTTGGAGTTGCAGGCGCGCTGGAGCCGCATTCCCGCGCCGGATGAGACCCTCATCGAGCGCACGCGCACGCGCGATGGCCATCACCTGTTCGTATTCTCCTTCGAAGGCAGGCTGGTGCATGAGGGTTTGTCGTCGCTCGTGGCGCATCGCGTGACGCAGCGCGAGCCGCGCAGCGTGCAGGTCACGGGAAATGACTATGGATTTGAACTGCAGACGGCCAAACCGCTGCATGCGGATGAGGACATGCTCCGCGCGATCCTTTCCACCGACAATCTTGTGGGCGACCTCCTGGGCTGCCTGAACACCACGGCGCTGGCGCGGCGTCAGTTCCGTGAGATCGCGCGCGTCGCGGGACTGCTCTTCCCCGGATTTCCCGGCCAGCCCAAGAGCATGCGGCAGCTTCAAGCCTCCAGCGAACTGTTCTTCGACGTCTTCACCGAGTTCGATCCGCGCAATCTCCTGCTGGACCAGGCCCGGCGCGAGGTGCTCGACCGTGAGCTGGAGGTCTCGCGACTGCGGCAGACGCTGGAACGCATCGCCCGCAGCAGGTTGGTGATCGTGGACACCGAACATCTCACGCCGCTGAGCTTCCCGCTCTGGGCCGAGAGCATCCGCACCCAGCAGGTGACCAGCGAAAAATGGTCCGACCGCGTGCAGCGGATGGTGGTGGAACTGGAGGCGGCGGCGAACGAGCGGGGCGATCTTCGCAGCGGGGATCAGAACCCAACTCGCCATGGACGTGCGACGAAGAAGGCGAACGCGGAACCGCGGGCACGAAAACGCAAGGCGATCGTCACAACGCGCCGTATGAAACTGAAGTAACCTGTGCATCCGTGCTGGTCTCGCCGTCAGGTGCAAACGCGTGCTTGCGATTGAGTGGATGAATCAATCCTGGGAACTGCTGCCGCAGAAGGCGCTGCATTGGCCAAGGCAGAGCGCGGCGATCGTCGCCGATGTGCACTTCGGCAAGGCGGCGTCGTTCCGGCATCACGGCGTGCCCGTGCCGCGCGGCACCACCGCCCGCGACCTCGCTCGCCTGTCCGACATCATCGAGCACACGCGATGCGAACGGCTGATCGTCCTCGGCGACCTGCTCCACGCCAAGCACGGCCGCGATGACCAGACCATGTGCGCCGTCGCGGCATGGCGCGCGATGCATGCTTCGCTCGACGTCCTGCTGGTGCGCGGCAACCACGACCGCGTTGCGGGTGATCCGCCGGCCGAGTGGCGGATCTTGTGCGTGGATGAGCCGCATGCGATCGAGGGAATCTCGCTGCGGCACGCGCCGCCTGACGATTCCGCCCGCACCGCAATGTCCTCCGCAACGGCGCGTGAAACGACCATCGCCGGCCACGTGCATCCGTGCGTGCGACTGTGCGACGTCGTGGACGGCTCGTCGATGCGCGCGCCGTGCTTCGTGGTTTCGCCACGTGCGATCCTGCTGCCGGCGTTCGGCTCGTTCACGGGCGCGCATCCGGTGCGGCCGCGCGAGGGCGACCGCGTCTTCGCGGTGGGCGGCGCGGAGGAGATCATCGAGGTCGCCGGCATGTGCGCCGAGACCTGACCGCTCAACCCCAGTTGGAGATCACTTCCAGCAGGTCCGCTACATCCACCTGCCCGCTCACGTTCAGGTCAGCCGGGCAGGTCACGGGGTTCGGGCACGGCCCCCACGCCGAGATCACCGCGAGCAGGTCCGCGACATTCACTGTGCCGTTGCGATTGACGTCGCCGGCTCTGACCAGCGAATGCAGGCGATACGCCTTGCCGCCGAACATCGTCAGCAGGCACACGTCGCCGGTGCCGGGATCGATGGCGAAATCGACGATCGCCTCAGGGGAGCTGCCGAAGTCGTTGATGCCCAGCACCACATCGCTGGCGTTTGTGCGAAGGACCTTGATGGAACCGGTCACGTTGTCGGCATAGAAGAATCCGCCGCGCCAGGGCGAGGGATAATTGCTGCCGGAGTGAAACACGCCCGCGACGACGCACGAGCCGGTGGTGCCGGTCGGCGTGGAGAGCATCGCGTTGAAATGGTGGATGCCGATCAATGGCGGCGTCAGCGGACCGGGATTTCCCGGCGTTCCCACGCTCGCGCAGCCCCATGTCGGGACATTGAGCGTCGAGTACTGCGTGTTGTTCACGAATGCTTCGCGGCAGGGCCAGCCGAAGTTCTCGCCACCGAGCTTTGCCGCGGAGATCTCTTCGTAGGTGTTCCAGCCGACATCGCCGATGTACAGCGTTCCCGGCGACGACGCGCTGCCGGTTCCCGGCCGCACGTTGAAACGGAAGGGATTGCGCAAGCCACTCACCCACACGCGCGAGCGCGGCGAAGCGGGCGCGCCGGCGTTGTAGAACGGATTGCCCGGAAGGCCGTCGCCGGTCGCCGGATCGATGCGCAGCACCTTGCCGTTGAGCGAGTCCAGCATCTGCGAGCGAAACGCGCCGATGTCCTGCCCGGTTCCGGCGAAGAGTCCTGCGGTGAAGCAGCCGGAGGTCGAGCCGCCGCTGTCCACCGGGCCGAACTGCGCGCTGTCGCCGTGCGAGACCAGCAGGCTGCCGTCGGCTCCGAAGCGCAGCGCGCCGGTGGAATGCGAACGCCAGCACTGCGGAAATCCGGTTTGCGGCGTGACGCCGATCAGCACGCTGCGGGTCGCAGCGTCGGCGATGTTTCCGCTGCTCGCCTCAGTGCCGGCGTAGCGCGTCAGGCGGCAGAACGTCGCCACGTCGCCGGCGGAATCGGGCGGCCCGAGCACCGGATCGACCGCGTACAGCAGGTACACCAGACGGTTGGAAAGGAAGTGGGGATCGAGCGCGAGCCCGAGCAGGCCGCGATCGTTGTTGGTGTTCGGGTCGTAGTTCACCTCATCGGAAAGATCGATGAACGAGCTGACCACCGAGCCGCCCTGGATGACCTTGACCACGCCGGCGCGCTCGGCGATGAACAGCCGGCCGTCGGGCGCGAAGGCCATCGCCACCGGCTCAACAAGTTCGGGCGTCATCTCAATGACCTGAAACAGCGACGCCGGCGCGGTCACCTGCGCCTGGGCAGCCGCGGCAATGGCACATGCGGCAACGCACGTGAACAGCGTTGCAGGACGACAATCACGGAAACGGTTCTTCATGGCCATGGCTGATCTCGGCTGGCGACTGACGTGTCTGATCGCGCGGTGTGCGGCGAAAGCGTGCGGATTTCACTCTCCGGAACTCCGCTGCGATTTCGAGGCATCATGCTAACCCCCGACGGCCCGCAAGAGCACCAGCAATCAGAAGGTTTTCCCCAAAGACCTTTCGGAGGCGTGGAAAATGGCGAAGCCTGCGGGGGTCAGCGAAGATGCCCTCGTGCGCCAACGAACGGTTATCACCATCAAAGGCTGGTGCCGTGCGCACCTAACGATCGGTGCTGTCGCTCTGACAGCGTTCCTGTTTGCCATCGCCCTGGGTTGCACCGCCGCCCGTCCGCTGCCTCCCAGCCGCGAGCCCATCGCGCTGGAGCGCGTGCCTGTTCAGTACGACGACAACGTGAGCGATGCGTTCGCCGTCTCTCCAGCACAGTGGACATCGATCGTCGCGCTCTTCGACGACGCGCACGACGGCCCATCCGAGCGTGCGGCGATCGCGCAGGCCGTCGCGCTGCTCGAGCGCATCGCGGGCGAGCAGACGCGTATTGGAAACGATGGGCGCAAGAACCAGGACCGCAGCGCGGGCTGCGCCGACTGCATCGATGAGTCCACCAACACCACCAACTTCCTCCGCCTCATGCGCGAGCGGAATCTTCTGCGCCACAACCGCGTCATGGGAAAAGCGTTCCGCGGTCCGCTGCAGTTCGACATCCACTGGACGGCGGTGGTGCAGGACCTTCAGACGCGCGAGAAGTGGGCCATCGACAGCTGGTACAACGCCAACGGCATCCCGCCGATCGTGCAGCCATTGGACGACTGGATGAGGAAGAAGGTCGTGCCGGGGTATTACGCGGAAGGGACGAAGCAGTAGATCTCATCACAGATGACCCATTGCGCATTCGCCGACATGCGCGATTGGGCCGCGCTCTCGTCCGGCAGCGGCTCTCAGCTCGCTGGCGGCTTCGCGTCCGCTCCCGTCGTCAGCGACATCACCGCGCGGACCAGATCCTCGGGAACCCCCGGCGGAACCGCCGCCTGCTCGCTGGCGAACGCGCCCTTGCCCAACGCGATGGTGTCGCGGTACGTGCGGAGGAAATCGGCGCAGTGCCGGCAGCAGGCGAGGTGACGCTCGAACTCCTCGCGCACTTCGCCAGGCTGTTCGCCGTCGAGGTACTCGTCGAGGAATTCGATGAACTGTTTGCAGGTGAGCGCGGGTGTCATGGGACCAGTTCCCCCTCGAGCAGCTGACGCAAGGCCATACGGGCGCGGTGCAGGCGCGTCTTGACCGCCCCGCTGGTGGTGCCGATCGCCTCGGCGGTGGCGTCTGTGTCCAGCCCCTCGATGTCGCGCAGCATGATCACCGTGCGGTAGTCGTCGGGCAGGAGATTGATCTTGTCGCGAATCATCTGGCGCATCTCCTGACGCTGCACAAGGGCGTCAGCCGGCGCATCCCAGGCGGGGCGCGGATCGCGCCGATGACCGTCTTCCAGATACGAAGGCAGCAGCGCGTCGATGCTGGTTTCGTGTCTCCGCTTCCGGCTCCTGATGCGCATCAACGCCGAATTCACGACGATGCGATGAAGCCATGTGGAAAGCAGCGAGCCGCCCTCGAATCGATCGAGCGATTTCCATGCGGAGACGAACGCATCCTGCACGGCGTCTGCGGCCTCGGCTTCATCGCCAAGCAGGCGCTGAGCCACCGCCAGCATGCGCGGACCATGCGTGCGAACGAGCGTTTCGAAGGCGGCCGGTTCACGCGAACGCAGCCGCGCCAGCAGCGCGGATTCGTCGACGTCTGCAACGGCCAGGGAGCCGGGAGCTGCGGCGATTCGCGTGGGGGGGGCGGGCGCGGCCGGCGATGGAGAATGATGAGTGGGCATCACATTCGCGCTCGCGAAAAGTGTACCGCGCCGGGGATACGCGCCCTTCACCGGCCCGGCGGCCGGCGTCGTGCAAGAGCCTGATTCGCTTGTCGCCGCGGATTCACGCACTGGGCACAGCCTCCAGCGGCGCCGCATGAGGTGCGGAAGGCGTTGATGTACGGACCGCCACCTTGTGTCGCGGTGTCGGCGTCGAGATTCGCGCTTCGCGCGCCGACTGGAACTGCACGAGGTCCTTGCTGAAGAACAGGTCCAGCGTCCAATCCAACGCGACGCGGAGCTTCTTCTCGAATCGCGGCAGCTTGCTCAGATACACCGTCCGCCACATCCACCACGCGAGGAAGCCCGAGAATCGCCAACCGAAGATCTGCGCGACGCCCGTGCGATGCCCAAGCGACGCAAGCTGGCCGATGGTGCGGAAGCGGAAGGGCCTGACCTCGCCCGGCCGATTCCGAAGCGTCGCGAGGAGGTTCTTCGCGAGCGTGCGAGCCTCGCGAATCGCATGCTGCGCCGTGGGCGGATGAGGCCTGCCGGTCCGCGCGTCATGCACGACCGCGCAATCGCCCAGCGACCACACGCCATCGAAGCCCGGCACGCGCAACGCCTCATCGACGGGAACGCGGCCGCGCTCAGAGGCGCACGCAAGCGTGGCGATCAATGGATGCGGCGAAGTGCCCGCCGTCCACACCAGCGTGCCGGTCTCGATCTGATCTCCACCGGCAAGCCGGACGCAGCCATCGGTGAACGCGGCGACGCGCGCGCCGAGGCGCACCTCCACGCCGCGCTCGGCGAGCCTGTTCTGCGCGTAGCGGCCGAGCTTCTCGCTGAGCTCCGGCAGGATCACCCGGCCGCCATGCGCCAGCACCACGCGCACCTGCTCGCGCTTCAGATTCCGGTAGAACCGAAGCGCATCGCGGATGAAGTCATTGATGGAGGCGGCGGTCTCGACGCCCGCGAAGCCGCCGCCGGCCACGACGAACGTCAGCAGCCGCCGCCGCGCATCCGCGCAGCATTCGAAGTCCGCCTCCTCCAGATTGGCGATGATGCGGTTGCGCAGCTCGATCGCGTCGCTCAGCGATTTCATCGTCAACGCCTTCTCCGCCACGCCGGGAAGATTATGGAAGTCGCTCACGCACCCAAGGCCGAGGATGAGGTGGTCGTAGGCGATCTGATGCGTGTGGCGTTCGTGGCCGTGCCAGACGGAGACCACCTTGTCACGCAGGTTGATCCGCTCGACGTCGCCGGCGAACAGCCGGACGCTCGTGAGCAGCTTGCGGAGCGGGTTGACGATGGTGGTGACGTCCAGGTCGCCGGCCGCGACTTCGTGCAGCATCGGCGTGAAGAGGAAGAAGTTGTCGCGGTTGACGAGCACGACCTCGGCGTTGTCGCTGCTTTTCAGCCGCATCTGCAGCTCCAGCGCGGAGTACACGCCGCCGAACCCGCCGCCGAGGATGAGGATGCGCGTTGGATTGGGCATGCGTGAATCTCCGCGAAGGGATGGCATGGAGCGCGCTCAGCCGATCGGCGCGGTGCCGAAGTTCACGCTGAAGCGGTTGCACCAGATCGTGACGGCCTTGTACTTACCCAGGTCAAGATCGCCGGGAATGTCGTAGTTCTGATCGCCGATGTTGCCCTTGAGCTTGCCCAGTTCGACAGGCTTGGATGCCTTGACCGTGGCGTCGTCGGTGGCGTCGGTGTTGGCGATGAGCAACACGCGCACGTCGGGGCCGTTACTGGTTTCGAAGTCGGTGAGCCGCAGCACGCGCTGGCCGCCGGGCAATTGGAAGATCGCGGCTGTGCCCTTGGTGTCGTGCGCGCCGTTGTGGAACATGCCGCTGGCGAGCGGCGTCGGCGAGGCCGGCATCGCGTCGTGCATGCCGCTGGTGTTCGCGGCTGTCTGCGTCACCCGCGTGCCCGGGAACGATTCGTTGACGCTGCGATCGATGAACAGCAGCTCGGGGCGGAAGAGATACCAGAGGACTGCCGCGCCGACGACGCAGCCGGTGATGACGACGGGACGCTTGCTGATCATGATGTCCGGACTCCTTGGGGAATGGTGAAGGTTGCAGCGGGCATTCGGTCTGCCGCTGAGATGCCACCTTCGCCGGCCGGGTTACGGAGGCCCAGGACAAATTCGCGGACATCAATCAGGGGCAATCGGCGACGCCGCGCCGTCGGCAGGCGCGGGGTAGCGGATCACCGCTTCATTCGGTTCCGACTACTTGTCGCTCCACACCGCGAGTTCGTTGCCGCTGGGATCGGTGAAATGGAATCGCCGCCCGCCGGGGAACTCGAAGATGGGCTTGACGATCACGCCGCCCGCGCCAGCGACGGACTTGAGCGTCGCCTCAAGTTCATCGGCGAAAATGACGACAAGCACGCCCTCGCGCGTCGGCCTGGGCGACTCGGCGTCGCTGCGGAATCCGCCGGTGATGCGGCCATCCTCGAAACTCGTGTAGTCCGGGCCGTAGTCGGTGAACGTCCACTTGAACACGCGCTGATAGAAGCCGCGCGTCTTGGCGATGTCGATGGCGGGAAACTCGATGTAGTCGATGCGCAGGTTGTTGGACATGGCCATAGGACAGCAGCGAAACGCCAAAACGTCAAAACGAACAAATTCAATTGCGCGGACCGCCAATCGGAGGATTTCCGTCTGAGTCGTGGCGCGGGAAGGCGGGCGCGGGCCGGCGAGCCGGGGGGTACCACATATGCGGCCTTTGCAAGCACTCTGCGCCTTGGTGCAGAATTTGGTCGTTTTGACGTCTGGACGTTTGGACGTTTGGACTCTTCAACTTCTCCAGCATCTGCTTTTCGCTCCTATGAATGTGTCGTGCAGTTCCTCTCGCCTTGGACAGCCCTGCTCGCCGCCGCCGTCGCCCTGCCGCTGCTGCTGATGTTGTATTTCCTGAAGCTGCGGCGTCAGACGTTGCGCATTCCCAGCACGCTCCTGTGGCGTCAGAGCTACGAGGACTTGCAGGTCAACGCGCCGTTTCAGCGTCTGCGGTGGTCGCTGCTGCTGCTGCTGCAACTGCTCATGCTCGCCGCGTTGCTGCTCGCGCTCGCCGAGCCGCTGTGGCGCGGCGGGCGCGCCTCAGCCGCACGCATGGTCCTGCTGATCGATCGCAGCGCTTCGATGAACGCACCGAGCGCCGTTGCGGACACCAGCGCCGCCGCACCGCCGATTTCCCGCCTCGACGCCGCCAAGCAGGCCGCGATCGACACCATCGATTCCCTCGGCGAGCGCGGCGGGCCTTCGCAGGTCATGCTCATCGCCGTCGGCTCGAACGCCCAGGTGGTCAGCACCTTTGAAAGCAACCGCGGCGTGCTGCGCGACGCGGTCAATGCCATCACCCCCACCGATGAGGAATCGAACCTGGAAGCCGCGCTGGAACTGGCGTCAGCGTTCGCGGCGTCGCGCGATGAGTCAGCCGAGACCGACGCACCGCCGCAAGTCGTTTTGCTCTCTGACGGCAACGTTTCGCCACGCGGCGAGCGCGATCGGACCAAATACACGCTTCGCGGCGGCGAGTTCAGATTCACGCAGGTCGCCGACGTGAATTCCGGCCCGATCGACAACCTTGGCTTCGCCGCGCTCGGCGCGCGGCGCGATTACGACGACCCCGCGCGCGTCATCGTCTTCGCCCGCCTGCTCAACGCCGGCGCCGCGCCGCTTGAACCCATCATCACCATCTCCGTCGATGGAAAGCCCGTGACGACGACGCGCGCGCGCGTGCCTGCGGGAACCGCTGACGCCGCGGGCGATGCGTCGATCTCGCAGACGCTCGATCTCGCGGGCGGCGCGGTCGTGACGATTCAGCACAATCACAGCGACCAGCTCGCCGCTGACGACGTCGCTGCGATCGTCGTGCCGCCGCCATCAAGGCCGCGCATCGCGCTGGTGTTTCCCGCGGATGACAAGCCCGATCCATTCCTGATCGAGCTGCTGCAGGCGATGGAGCCGCAGAGCGTGCAGACGATTTCGCAGACGGCATGGTCGCAGGTTGATCCCGCGCAGATCGACTCCGGCGCGCGCTTTGACCTGGTCGTCTTCGACCGCGTCAGCGGCCAGCGCCTGCCGGGCGTGCCATCGATCACCTTCGGCGGCGTCCCCGCCGGGCTGCGTTCGCACGAGGCGCGCGAGCCGCAGCGCGGCCAGCCCATCCTGAGCTGGGATCGTCAGCATCCGATCATGCGCAACCTCTCGCTCGATTCCATCGTGTACAGCGGCTTCGGCGGATTGGACCTGCCGGAGTCGACCGCAACGCCGTTGGCCTGGGGCGCGGACGGGCCGATCGTCGCGCTGGTGCGCACGCGCGGGGCGCGGCACATCGTCGTCGGTTTCACGCTGCCCAAAAGCAACTGGCGATTGCACGTGAGCAGCGCGATGTTCGTGCAGAACGCGCTGGAGTTCCTCACGCTTGCGACCAGCGGCGGAGCGGACGAAAGCGGGGGCGGCCGGCTCGTGTATCGGCCGGGCGAGGCCATCAACGTGCGGGCCGCGCCGGGTACGCAGGCGATCTCGCTGGAAAGCGGCGGCGGCGGAGCGGCCGTCTCGATTCCGGTTTCGCCAGCCTCTAATGGAGAGGTCGCTGATGACGACGCCGCATCAAGCGTGCGAACGGTGACGTTGCCGGCGATTCCACGTGCGGGGGTGTATCTCGCGAGAGGCGCGCTGCCGCCGAATGATGTGATCGCGGTGAGCATGCTCAGCGATGTGGAGTCGGACATTCTGCCGCGCGACGCGATCACCGTGAACGCGCAGGCGAGCGAAGCGGTGGCCTCGAAGAAGGATCAGCCCATGCCGCTCTGGCCGTGGCTGCTGGGCGCGGCTTTGGTGCTGGCGGTGATCGAGTGGCTGACCTACTGCCGGCGCGTGGCTTGAGTGTGCGGCCCAATCCTGCGATTGCGGGCGATCTTCCATAATTCACATGTCAGACATTGCGGCGTCGCGCATCCACTTGATTGCGCCCACTCGGCCGCATTGCGCGCCGATTCAATTCCACAGCTGCTTTCATTCGAGCACACCATGCCGCGCAGACAGGCTCTGGTTCCCTTGGCGATTCTTGCGTTTTCTGCGGTCGCCGGCCCGTTCGATCGTCTGTCACCCGGACAATCCAAGCCGCCCACGGCAGGCGTCGCAGAGTTGCCGATGCTCTTCAAGGTTCAGTCGGTCGTGCGCGAGTTCTCGGGCCGGGTCATCGCCCGGCCGAGGCAGATCATGGACTGGCGAGCGCGCGGCCTGACCGATGCGCAGGCCTTCGCTCGCCGCGCCTCCGCTGTGGCGCGCGTGCAAGCTCAACTCGCGAGGCGTT
>CAZCGB010000043.1:0-11111 GCA_964498045.1 uncultured Isosphaeraceae bacterium | reverse complement strand
GCATTCCTTGAGCAGCTCGTTGATTCGCGGCGAGGTGCCCATCTCGTGACTCATGCGCGCGATCTGGGCCATCTGCTCGCTGCGCAACTCGACGCCGCCTGAAGGCATCATGGTTTCCTGATCCCAACTCAGGATGGAGCCGGTGGAACCCAGCAGGCTGGCCTCGCGCACGAGGCGAACAAGTTGCTCATACGGCGTGGCAAGAGCAGCGCGGCGTGCGGACGATTTCTTCTGTTTCAAGGTTGCAGGCATGAGATGAATCGTACCGGAAACACGGCAGCTGGTTGAACGGACGCAACAGGGTGCGATCCTGGCACTTGCATGCGACCATGCTGCTCGAAAAACAACCGCACCCGGCGGAGCGCCGGGTGCGGAGTTCATCGAACAATTTGTACCTGCGATCTTCACATCAACGATCAGTGACCGCTGCCGTCTTTGGCGCGAGCGCCGGTGGCACCATCTGAAGCGGCGGCTGGAGCCTGCGGAGCCGCGCCGGTGTTCGACGCGGCAGCTGGAGCGACGGCGTCCGTCGGCGTCTCGGCGCCGAGCAGCGGCTGGAGCAGGGCGACGACATCCGGCCCGCGCGGATCGGTGCGCTTGCGGGCAAGCGCGAGTGCGTTCATGCCGCGGTTGTCCTTGGCATGCACATTGGCGCCGGCGTCGAGCAGCGCCTTGACCTTGACCGCATCGCCGCCGGAGTTCTTCGCGGCCGACAGCAGCGGCGTGTTGCCGTTGAGATCGGGAGTCTCAAGCTTCGCGCCAGCCTTCAGCAGCGCCTGAATGCTCTCGACCTTGCCAGTACGGGCGGCATGGATCATTGGCGTCGCGCCTTCGAGGAAATCGGCGACTTCGATGTTTGCGCCCAGACCAACCAGCAGCGGAATCACGGCCGGATCGCCGAAGCCCGATGCCCAGATCAGCGGCGTCCAACCGGTGACGAGACCGACGATTTCCACATCCGCGCCGGCGTCGAGCAGCTCTTTCACGCTGGCCGCGTCGCCGAAACCAGAGGCCCAGGTGAGGGCGGTTCCGCCGATGGTGTCGCGCGAAGTGAGTGAAGCGCCCTTGTCGAGCAGCAGACGAACCGTCTCAGCGTTCTTCGAGGTGCCTGCGTGCATGAGCGGGGTGCGGCCGGCGTTGTCGGTCGAGTTGATGTCGGCCTTGGCGTTGATCAGGGCCTTCATGAGATCGACGTTGCCGAACTTCGCCGCGACGCTGAGCAGGCAGAGGCCCTGCTGATCGCGGCTGTTGACATCCAGACCCTCGGCGATCTTTTTGAGCACTTCGTCGTTGCGGCCCTGCTGAATCATCTGAGCCATCAGCGCGTTGGCGTCGAGCGCTGGCTGCTGGGGCTGCTGCGGGTTCGGGATGACTTCGCCGTTCTCGCCGGCGGCGAGCTGCTTCTTGCGATACTCCTCCTGGGCCTTGATGATCTCTTCCTGCGAGAACACGATGTTCGCCATCAGGCTCTGGCACTTGGGATGATCAAAGTAGAACACCGTCTTGCGGCTGATGCCCATGTCGCGGTACTTGGCCCAGTCGATCACGACTTCGTGCTCGGCGGCGGCATCCTTGGAGAACTCGGTCACCAGCGGCGGCTGCATGCTGATGATGTGGAACTTGGATCCATCGCGTGACTTCAGCACAAGCTTGCCATCCGGATTCTGCTCGGGCGAGATCGACGCCGGCTCCTGCGTGACGTACGAAACAGCTGTGGCCTTGAGCGCCACTTCCAGCTCAGGCTGGCCTTCAATCACAAAGGTGACCTTCTTGCCGTGCAGCGGGCCCGGCGAAGCGCCGCCGTTGAGCTGAACCTTGACTTCCTTCACTTCCTTCGGAGCCAGCACCGTGTTCGGCGCGAGTTCCAAGGCCGTGCAACCGCAGGTGACGCGGTGGGTGGTGATGGTCATCGGCTTGTCGCCGGTGTTGATGAGTTTGATCATCTTCGCGCCAACATCGCCGGTCGGAATCTCGCCGAAGTCGACTTCGGTAGGATCGACCTTCACGATGAACGCCGCCGGATCAACCGGCTGAACGGGAACCTGTCCGGGAATGGGTTTGACGGGCGGCGCATCAGCGCGATCGACCGGTTCAGCCGGAGGAGCCTTGGTCGGCGGCGCCTGCTTGGCGGAAGCCGGGTCCTGAGCTGGATTCGGCGCTGTCTGCGCCGCGGAAACGTCGAAGCCGCTCATCAAGAGCGAAGTTCCGACACAGAGGGTGAATACGAGGGCTTTTTTGAGGTTGGACATGAACATCTCCCACCGAAGGTGATTCAGCGAGGTGTGGGAAGAGGTCAAACCAGGTCGGCAAGGATCGCGGTACGGATAATCCGCAACCCTCCTGGTTCCTCTGAACACCGCTTTCAACTCGGGAATTCGGACATTGTACGCTCTACCAATACACCGTGGGCCAGCATCGGCTCGAAATCCCAACGACTCGCATCCGAACCTATTGCCATGAAGAGCGCCCCTGTTTCTTATCTTCTTTGGTTTCTTGGCGGATTTGGCGTTCTAGGACTGCACCGGTTCTACCTCGGACGCTGGGTGACAGGCCTGCTTTGGCTGTTCACCGGCGGGTTTTTCTTGATTGGAGCCCTGGTCGACCTGTTCCTGATCCCCTCCATGACGCAGGTCGAGAACCTTTCCCGCCGTCTCTTGATCGAAGCCGAACGGACGTAAGGCGGCAGCGCCACTCGGCCGACAACCGGCAAGAAAACAATACTCTGGGGACCATCGGCATCCGCTCGCGAGTGTCGAAAATCGCTGAGCCGATTGCCCGACCGCTGGCATGGATGCGTGACAGCATTCCCGCATCTTCTGCCTGCCACATCGTCGTCACGTCCGTGACAGCGACCGCCTACGATTCGCGTCCATGACCACCCCACAGCCGCAGCAGCCCGGGCCGACGCCTTCGCTTGAGTCGCTTCCTGAACACATCCGTCGCCCGCATCTTCGCACGATTCAACCCTTTGGCGTGAAGAGCCAGGATGGCAAGAACCTGGTTGCGCTGCGCGATCCTTCGATGCTTTCGCAGCAGACGATGATTGTTCCGCCGCAGGCGTTGCAGGTGCTGCAGCACTTCCAGGGACATCAGCCGCTGGATCAGATCGCGACCATGACCAGCGCGCCGCTGCCCATGCTCATCGAAATCGCGCAGGGGCTCGATCGCGTCGGCCTGCTCTGGGGGCCGACATGCGAACGCCTCGAAGCCGAACTGCTGGAAAAGGTTCGCACGCATCAGGCGTTTCCGCCCATGGCCTCGATGAGCTTGGGAGCCGAGGCCGACGCCGCGCGCAAGGCGATCGACGGCTTCTTCGAACAGACCGAGGACCCCGAACTGGACGCTGCGCCAATCGGGATCGTCGCGCCGCACCTCGATTACCAGCGCGGCTGGCCCAATTACGCCGGCGCGTATTACGCAATTCGTGGCACGCCCGCTCCGGACCGAATCGTCATCCTCGGCACCAATCACTTCGGATCGAGCGACGGCGTCGTGCTTTCCGAATTCGGCTTTGAGTCGCCTCTGGGCCGCTGCCCCGCCGATTCCGCCGTCATCACCGACGTCGTCGCTTCGCTCGGCAAAAAGCTGGTGATCGATCAACTCGATCATTACGCCGAGCATTCGATCCAACTGCAACTGCCCTGGGTTCAGCACTGTTGGGGCAACGTGCCGGTGGTGGCCGCCCTGGTTCCCGATCCGCTGCAGCCGATGATCGCCAACGATGGCGGACGTGCGACAGGCAAGCAGTTCGCTGAAGCGCTACGTCAATCGCTGGAAAAAGCCGGCGGACGCACGTTCTACATCGCCTCCAGCGACTTGAGCCACGTCGGCCCGCAGTTCGGCGAGCCGCGGCCCGTGGATGAGCAGCGCCGCTTCGACGTTGAGCGACACGACCGCGAGATGCTCGGCAAGTTCCTTGCGGGCGACGCCGAGGAATTCCTCGCCGCCATGAAATGGAACAAGAACCCCACGCGCTGGTGCTCCATCGGCAACATGTCAGCCATGCTCACGCTCGCCCAGCCCGAGAACGTCGAACTCATCGACTACCGGCAGGCGTTCGACGACAAGGGGATGGCGATGGTCACGAGCGCGGCGTTGGTCATGACGTGAGGAAAACGTCGAAACGTCGAAACGAACAAACTCTGCATCAACACCGGGCCTGACGACCGAAGGAAGGAAGACCCGGATCGACGGCGCGGCGATGTCGTCAACACCAACCGGGCGTCACAGCCATCCAAGATCTCGTTTTTGCTCCGCCAATCCCGCGTGGCGATATCGTGTCAGGTTCAATTTGTTCGTTTTGACGTTTTGACGTTTCGACGTTTCGATTTTCCCCATGATCGCCGTCGTTCAACGTGTGAGTTCCGCGGCGGTGACTGTGGCTGCCGAGAACCATCGCGCCCAGATCGGCCCCGGGCTGTGCGTGCTGCTCTGTGCGGAGATCGGCGACGGTGCGGAACACGCTGCGTGGATGGCCGGCAAGCTGGCGCGCCTGCGCATCTTTCGTGATGAAAACGACAAGATGAACCGCAGCGTGCAGGACGTCGCCGGCGAAATGCTCGTCATCAGCCAGTTCACGCTCGCCGGCAACTGCCGCGAAGGCAACCGCCCAAGCTTCACCGGCGCGGCCAGACCCGAAGAAGGCGAGCGGCTGTACCTCGAAGTCTGCCGCCTGCTGCGCGAGGAGCACAAGCTGCCGGTCAAGACCGGCGTCTTCGGCGCGTCGATGGCGGTGGAGATCCACAACGACGGGCCGGTCACGCTCATCGTGCGCTGTGAGGCGAGATAAAGGACCAGGAGCACCGATCTGGATGCTTTTCGCTGGCGCTCTGCGCAAACAGAATCGCTGCGCGCCTGTGCACCGAATGCCGAAGGTCTCGGCGTCAACGTTTGAGTGCCAAATCAGTTCTCAACCGCACCGACAGTCCGCGGGCCGTTCTTCGGCCGCTTGCGGCCGTAGTAGTCGGTCTGCACGCCGGGCAACGCGCGGCCGCGTTCGGCGTTGAATTGCGGGCGATACTGGGCGTCCAGTTCCGTGCCGTCGAAGTCCATGAACCATTCGTTGTCGGTCTGGCTGTAGCCATCCCACTGGCTCTCGCCCACGCCCTGGCCGTTGGCGACGAAGTTCACCCAGTTGCTGGTGGACGACGTGGACCAGATGTTGTTGCGGAACGTCTGGCCGTCGAGCGAGTTGTCGGCTGAGAACACGTTGGCGGCGTTGTTATGCGTGTTCAGCGACGGCGCGACGTAGAGGTTGTTGATGACCTTGAGGTTCTCGCTGCCGTCGCCCAGCCGCAGAAAGCAGCCGTTCTGCGTGTTGTCGTTGGTCGCGGTGTTGTTGTAGACCTTGATGTCGCGCGTCGTGCGGTTCATGGGCGCGTACCAGCCCCAGATGGAGATGGCGTCGCGGCCGTTGGCGCGGATGATGTTGTTGCGCAGCATCACATCCTCGGCTCCGCTGTACAGCACAAAGCCCTCATCGAGGATCAGGTTTCCATCAGCCACGCACTGCTTGTACCGCTCCTCCCACGCGCCGTCGGCGAAGTTGGGGCCGATCAGCACGCGCCCGTTGCGCAGGGTGTTGTGCGCGATGTAACAGTGATGGCCGAGCATCGCCCATACCGTCGACTTCGCGGTGTTGCGGAGGTCATTGTACGCCACCAGCACGCGCGAGGCGCTGGCGAGCCGGATGGTGTGTTCATCAGCGTCGTCGGCGACGGTGTTGCCCAGGTACACGTGATCGGTGCCGATCGCCCAGATGAAATACGCACCGATGTGCCCCGCGGTGTTCTGCTGCGCCAGGAACCGCCAGGCGCCGAACTCGGTGTTCATGGCGTAGCTGACGCGACCGAAGTTGCAGCGGGTCACGGTGATGTTGTTGCCGTGCGGATGCACGCCGCGCACGATGGTGTTGTCCGGGTCGTTGTTGTAGGAATCGAAGTCGATGTTCTCGATCACGATGTCGGTGGACCACCACCACATGGTGATCATGCCGGCGAAGGGGATGTTGCCGACCCACATGAACTTGGGGTTGTTGCCGCTGCCGTAGGCCCCCACCACCACGTTGCTGGCCTCAATGTGGAACGGCCCGTTCAGGTCATATTGACCGCCGCGCTGGAAAAGCACGCTGCAGTTGTCACCCATGAGCTGCTTCGCCCGGTTCGGGCTTCGTACGGGTGAACCATAGGAGCCGTCATTGGAGTCGTTTCCCGATGGCGCAACGTAGATCTTGCGGCGATCGTCAGGATCGATCCGCACCTGCCGGGCGACGGTGGACGAGCGGCCGCTGGAATCAGTGACCTTCAGCCGGACGGTGTACGTGCCGGGATTGCGGTAGAGGTGGGCGGCGTTCCAGCCATCGAGTTTGTTGTACGGCGAGCCGTTGTCGCCAAAATCCCACTCATACCGGGTCTGCATTTGATCGCTGACGTCGGAAGTCAGGGCGTGGACGTGGACTGTGAACGGTGCCATGCCATCGGTGTCGATGCAACGGATCCTGGCCTTTGGCGGCTGGGTTTGGGCTTGAGCTTCGGTTCCGCCGACGATTCCGGCGGCTTCCAGAACAACAACAAAAAACATCGCGGTCAGGCAACGCATGCACTTCTGCAGCATGGTCCAGGCCTCCTTGCAGACGACCTGCCGCCATCCTTCCGTCCCACCGAGCCTGTGCAGGCTCGGCTGGTGGCGGATGCGGCTGGGTCCGGGAAAAAACCAATCGGATACCGAACGGCATCCGTGAACGAGGCGGCGACCATAGGACAGGCTCCCCAAGCATGCAACTTAGTAAGTGCTTCCTTTCAGGCTTGCCCAGGTTTCCAACGCATCGAGTTCAATGCGAAAAACACTGTAAAACCCGCGGGCAGACGCTCGCACGATCGCCGTCCGACTTCCCCCTTGCGCAAAACCTGCTGAAAAAGACAAAAGAGCCCGTCGCTGGTGACAGCGAAAGACGGGCTCCTTGTGGGGGGGGCCTAGGTTGGGTGCGATCCGGAACCCGGATCACACGTCATCGTTTCGCGATCAGCCAACTCGCAGATTCAGATGACACACGAGATTTTGCCAAAGTTTGACAGGATTTCAAGGCCCAGGACCAAGTTTTTTGCAGATTCTTCCATCGCCCAGCAATTCTGCGGTAAAACGACATGTCCTCAAACCAATTTTACATTCGATCATTTGCCTGAGGACTGCAGCCGTTGCACCACGGCCTGCATGTCGCTCCACATTTTCTGGCGCGTGTCCACCGTGTAGTTCCGCAGCAGGTAGGCCGGATGAAACGTCGGCATGACGGGGATCCGAACTTCGCCGTGCGAATACGTTCCCCACTGCCCGCGCAGTCGGGTGATCCCCACATCGGTTTTGAGGAGCAGTTTCGTCGCAGGATTTCCCAGCGCGACGATCACTTCCGGTCCGATGATTCGAATCTGCTCATGGAGGAATGGCACGCATTTCTCCACCTCGTCAGGCAGCGGCGTGCGGTTCTCCGGCGGCCGTGCCTTCAGCACATTGGCGATATACACGTCTTCGCGGCGCATCCCCATCGCCTTGATGATCTCATCCAGTTTCTGCCCAGCTTTGCCCACGAATGGCCGTCCGGTACGGTCTTCGTCCTCGCCCGGCGCTTCGCCGATGAACATGAGCCGGGCCTCGGGATTGCCCTCGCCGAAGACGGTTCTTGTATGGGTTTTCACCACCGTGCAGTGCGGGCACCTCGCGTCATGACGGGCCTGCAAAGTGTCCAATAGCCGCTGGCGATCGCCGTCTGATCCTTCACCAATGCTCTCAAAAGGTGGAACAGACTGATTTGGGGCAGTCCGCCGCCTCATCACCGATCTCGGCATGAAATCCACGCCCAAAAGACGCGCGGTTTGAACATGCTGGCGAGCAATGGCAACGAAATCAACAACCATGGACGAACCTCCCGCGATGATTTCGCGTTGATGAACTAAACGTCCGGCCGAATCCATGGATGCTATCGAGGGTGACAGTCACCTCCAGATTGTGTGCAGATCCTTCCAATTGTCCGGGCGAGCGGCGGCGCCAAGCAGCAACGCCTGCTGCAAGTCTCACACGCACCAGCACTTGAGGAAGCGATCGACCTCGTCCTCGACATATGGTGGAAGCGTGTGGCGCGTCCGAGAACGCCAATTCGATATTTTTTTGTTGCCTTTGCACACCAAACCGCAACAATGCTGGCTCGTTTCCAAGGGCGAGAAAGACCTTCAGCTCCTCCAGACAAAGGCCTTCCTCAAGATATGAACATCTCCTCATCCAAGACTTCCAGCCTGCAGGCTTACAACATGCTGTTGTACCGCACGGCTATCCACCCCGAGTTCTTCCAAATCGCCGGCCGCCGACGAATTGAACACAACGGCTACGAGTTCGAAGCCTGGGTGTTCAAGGGAGGGCACGTTTTTCGATTCCAGCAGGCCGGTTCGTGCGCCACAGAGGTCGTTACCGACTCCTTTGAGCGTCTGCCCGGCAAGGGCCTGGTCACGACACTTCCTTGTGCTGGCGAGAAGGATCACGACGCCGAGATCAGTGACAAACTGGTGTTCATGACGTCGATCCAGACCGAAACGCTGTCGGACCATCTCTACAACAGCACCTACCTCGAACTCGTCGAGCATGGCCGCATGTGCGAGGGTCTGATGACCATGTGGAATGACGAACATGGCCGCCACAACCTGTCGATGATCGATGTGCAGCGCTACAGCGATCAAATGCACGTGCAGGCCTACCACTGCCGCAGCGATTGCAGCCTGGTCCTGCGGACGCAATCGATCTTTCAGTTGAAGGGCGCAGCGGCGGAGTCGGCGACGAAGTAAGCGTTTGTACGCCGCTGGTCCCCAGCGCTCGTCATCGCCCCGGTGCGCGAGCAACAAGCACAGAATGGATTTCCTCTTGAACATCCCGCCGCCGCGCGGGATGTTCTGCTTCTGGCGCACCGATTACGCGCCGGGATCGGAGTTCGGGAGTGAGAGACCTCGGCACGGAGAAGCCATCCTTCATCGTAGTCCCCGTCCAACCGTTCGGGGATTCCATCGGTCATGAAACGCGCTGCCCGGAGTGCGGTCATCGTGAGAACGACCCACTGCCGCCGCGCACCGGGTCGATCTTCAATTGGCGGGTGAGCGCGCCATTCATCGCGGCGCTGGTTGCGTCGGCGATGTTGGCGCTGCACATCGCCAACAACGCGAACACGCAGACGGCCGGGCCGTCAGCCGCGCCTGGAGCGTCAACGCCCTGGCGCCGGGCGAATGTGGTGATTGACCCGGCGATCACGCGCGCGAAACTGGTTTCGATCGAACGGGGCGAAGATGCTGCGGTTGGTGAACACCTGTTTCGAGAGGTGTTGAAGCAGTCGGAGCAGTGGTTCAGGTGGGCGCCCGGAGAACCGAAGGTGCAGGCCGGATTCTTCGACATGCCCCCAGAACGCACGCGCGAGTTGAACTTCGGCTGGCCGTCGGCCTGGTGGATGTGCTCGCAGGTTTCGACGCAACCAGTACCTGAACCCGGCGACAACGCGATTCCAATCGAAAGTTCAAACAGCCGCTTCCCATCGACGTCGCAGGTCCAATGGGGATTTCGATTTCCCTACGTCTCTCGCACCCGTTCCTTTGTGGAATCACACGGGATTCCTGTGCAATCGTCGATCAGGCTGAAGCTGTCGGCGATCGCGTTGTCATTGATGATCGTCCTCGCGCTGACGCTTGTGCTGTCGCTGGCCGCATGGCTGATCAATCGGCGGTTGCGTCGCGACGCTGCACGCGGTGTTCGGCGTTGGCTCTTGTCGTCGTCGGTTCTGGCGACCTGCTGCGTCGTGGGGTTGGCCATCGCCACACGCGAGGATGCGACGCACGCGTACGTGATGATGACCAGCGCAACGCCGGCCACTCGCATGGAGAACACATCACTCGGACCAGCCGACGTGCTTCAGCTGGCCGGAGAAAAAGACCGCGCCCGCGTGCTGGCCCGCGAGATTCTTGAATCCACCGGTTCCATGAACGCTGGCGAAGGGGCGTGTCTTGGATTTGCCGTGGTCCCCGAGGCGTATCCAGTTGGCGTGGTCATGTCGTCGTACGCCCCGGATTTCCTCATCGCGTTCCGTCAGACGTATCAGTTCCGGCGTCGACCCGAGTTCGGCCCGAACGAGCTCATCGCCGCTCCCGCAGGCGTGCATCTGCACTGCCGAGACGGCCTGTTGATCATGGAAAGGACCTCAGGCGATCCGAAACTCTCGACGACAGCGACATACGTTGATTTTGGAATGCTGAGCGTGCTCGTGCTGGGACTTGCGGTTGTGTGGCTGTTGGTCTGGGCTCCGTTGCGCTGGATCGATCACCGCGTGATACGCGGACGTCGGCGCCGCAATCAGTGCATCGCCTGCGGCTACGCATTGGTTCCAATGCGCGCCGCCGCATCACGATCGTCGAAACGTACGGCAAATCAAGGCTCTTGATTCAGGTCCTTCGCTGCCGCCTCAATTTCCGGCGGCACCGGCGCAAGCGTGCCAGGGACTAAACCCGGCCGCCAGATTTCATCTGGCTCCTGACCATCGCTGGCCTTGCGCATCAGGAGGTAGGCGATGGTCGAGGCGCTGAAGTGGTATGAAACCACGTACGCTGACACCAGACACACCACCAGTGATTGCCACGCGAAGATGATGTTGCCCGACCAGCGCTGATGCCAGCTCCCAAGGCCGTCCGCAACGGAGTCGGCTCCGCTGTTGACCAGTGCGCCGGGCAGGTAACCGCCGGCGACTGAAGCGGCGGAGTTCGGGGCGAGCGCGGCGAACATCGCGCCTGCGAGATTCAGCGTCAGCAGCGCGAGCGCGGCGACGATTGCAAACCCGATTGCGAGGCCGAAGAGCCCAACCGCCCAATACCACAGCGCGTGAAGCGGGCGATTGACGACGTACGCATAGGTGCGCTGCATGGCGTCGGCGCCGTCGCCGTTCTCGCACGCGATGGACGGTACCAGCAGCGGGAAGCCCACGGCGTACCCGACAAGGATGAACGCCATCAGGAATCCGAGCACGAGAATCAGGCCGTAGAAGAGCGCGATGATGATGTCGAGCACCGGCGCGCGCATCACGAATCCGACGAGCATGA
>CAZCGB010000042.1:0-11115 GCA_964498045.1 uncultured Isosphaeraceae bacterium | reverse complement strand
GCCCGAGTAGATGCCATCGGTGTTGAGGTTGTCGATGGGCAGCCAGAGGATGCGCGAGCGCACCTCGGCGGGGAAGCCCGCGATGATCTCCGCGCCCCCGCTGCCGCTTGCGGCTTCGCCGCTCACCGCCGCATTCACTTTCACACTGAATTTCGCCTTGCTCTCGTGAAACTGGGCTTGTGGCGGCGCACAGATGTACCCCGCCACCGCGCTGGCCGCGACGACCGCAGGCGAGCCGAGATACGCCTTGGCATCGCGATCACCCATGCGGCCTTTGAAGTTGCGATTCGTCGCGCTGATGCCGACCTCGCCGGCCTTGAGCGTGCCCGCGCCAAGGCCGATGCATGGCCCGCAGCCGCTGGGCAACGGAATCGCCCCGGCCCCGGTCAGCGTCGCCCATGTGCCATCGGCCTCGGCCGCCTTCTGCACTTCCGCGCTCGCGGCTGCGACGTAGAACTCGACGCCATCAGCGACCTTCTTCGATTTCACCACGCTCGCCGCTTCGCGCAGATCTTCAAGCCGCGCATTCACGCAGGACAGCAGATACGCCTTGTTGATCTTCACGCGCTTCGGCTCGATCTCCGGCAGGCTCGTCATGGTCTTCACATCGTCCGGCCCGCTCACGTGCGGAATCACCGTTGACAAATCGAGTTCGAGTTCGACGGCATATCGCGCGCCTTGATCGGGTTGCCACTGCGCACGCAACCCCCACCACTTCTCGACATCAGCCCGCGTGTACCTCGGCGTGTTCTTCTTCTTCAGATAGTCCGCGCGTGCCAGCAGGTAATCGCGCAACACCTCATCGAATGGGAAGATGCCGACAAGCGCGCCCCACTCGGTCGTCATGTTGCTGATCGACATGCGCTGATCCATTGAAAGTGACTTCAGCGCGCCGCCTTCGCCGTGAAACTCAACGGCCATGTTCAGCACTTCATCGTTGTTGAAAAGGCCGCACAGCGCGATGATGACATCCTTGCCCACCACGCCCGTCTGCAACCTGCCTTTCAGCACGCATCGCGCCACGGGCGGCACCTGCCACCACGTCACGCCCGTCGCCCAGATCGACGCCGCATCGGTTCGCACGACAGGCGTGCCGAGACAGCACATTGAACCGTAGAGATTGCTGTGCGAATCGCTGCCGACCACCATTGAGCCGGGCGTGACGTAGCCTTCCTGCACCATGACCTGATGCGAGATGCCCGTGCCCGCGGGATAGAAATCGATGCCATGCTCGCGCGCGAACGACTCGATCTTGGCGTACTTGCCGAGGTTCTCCGGCGTGACGTTCTGAATGTCGTGATCGATCGCGAACACGGGCTGGCGCTGGTCGTGAATCTTCGTGGCGCCGATCTGTTTGAACTTCGACATCACCGCTGAAGTGTTGTCGTGCGTCATGATGTGCTTCGGGCGAATCGTGACGAACTCGCCGGCGAACACAATTTGCCCGGCCTTGAGGCCGACGGCATGCGCGGTCGCGAGTTTTTCGACAAGCGTCTGAGGGGCCGAGTGTGGCATGCGGAGATTGTACGGCATCGGCTGTCGCGTCTGGCTCGTGGGCCGTGTGACACCAACCTGCGTATTACAATCGCCGGCGCATGAACGTCCCCAACACCCCGTCGCTGGCGTTTCTGGTGTGGCTGATCATTCTGCTTCCGTGGATGGCATGGCGCAGCGCTGCGAAGTTCCGCGCAGCACGGACGGCGGCGGATGGCCAATCACCACCATCGGCTCCGCTTCCCTCGCGCATGCACATCTGGGCCGGAACGCTGTTCCTGCAGGTGTTGTTGCTCGCATTCGCGTGGATGGTGGCGCGCACGTTCGACTACTCCATCTTCTCCTGGCCGGGATTCCGTGCGCGTGATGCCGCGGCCGCCGCGGGCGCCTTCGTTGCGTGCATGATTCTCCGGCAGATCGTTCGGATGATGCGGAACGAACAAGAGCGGCGGAACCTGTCGGTGTACGCCATCTCGCCGCGCACCGCGAAGGAGCGGCAGTTGCGCACGCTCACGGTGCTCATCACCGCCATTGCCGAGGAAGCCGCCTACCGCGGCGTGGCCGTGCAGATTCTCTGGTACATGTTCGGCAGCATCTGGCCGGCGGTAATCATCGCGTCCATCGCCTTCTCGCTGGCGCATGCGATGCAGGGATTCAAGAGCATGCTGATCATCCTCGGCTTCGCGCTTGTCGCACACGCGCTGGTGCAATTCACCGGAACGCTCGTCTACGCGATCATCGTGCATGTCGCCTACGACCTGGTCGCAGGCGTCTTGATCAGCCGCGACGTGAGTGCAATGGAACGCCCGGCAGCGATCGGGAACTCCGCATGACCCGGCGCGCGGTCATTCGGCTTTCCGCACGCGGCCGCTGGATCACACGCGGCTGCGCTGCGACGATCTTCGCCGTCGCCCTCGCCACCTGCATCATGCGCTTCTCATGGATCCAGTCCGGCGGCAGGAGCCCGATCTCCATCGAGATCGAGCATGGCGTGCTGTCAATCGAAAAGAACGCCGTCAGCCCGCAGCCCCCCGCCGCGGCTGGGCCGCTCATCTTCAACCGCCAGCTCGATCCGGGTTATTCTTTTGATCTGATCAGCTGGCATGTGCTGGCGCGCGGCCCGGCAGTGACTACCACCACGACACTCAACGGCGCGACCACCACGCGCACCGGCATCACGATCATCTGCACCATCACCAACATCGGCGTCGCCACAATCCTCGGCGGCCTGGCGTTGACGCTTCTTGCACTGACTCTCCCCTTGTCGCACATGCCGCCCGGACAATGCCTGTGCGGCTACGACCTGCGCGGCCTGTCGCCCGACACCCATCGTTGCCCAGAATGCGGCGAGACGATCACAACGGCCTGACTTTGCGCATATCGTGCTTCGCCTCCAAAACGCTGCGCAGGTTGCACAGCTGCCAGCGCCAACTCTCGGCCTCATTGCCCATCGCGATCAGTGATTCGGCGTCGTCTTTGAACGGCCCCTGCCGCAACTCGACTTTTGAGCCGCGCTCCACATCAGGCTCGATCCTCCAATACACCGGCGCGTGCGTGTCGCTGAAGTCGGCGTACCAGTCCCAGACGATGCGCCCGCCCGCGTCGTACTCCAAAATCGCCACCGTCGAAGATCGCTCGCACTCGGAGTCCCAGCACATCTTGATGGTGCCGCCCGCCTCCAGCGAACTGATCTCCGCGGCGAGCGGGAACCAGCGGGCGAGGCCATCGACGGTGGTCAGGCACGCGAAGACCTCTTCGTGATGCACCGCGATGACCTCGCGAAGCACGATCCAGATTCCATCCTCCTCGCGGTGGATCATGATGCATTACATCCGTTCGTGGGCGATGAGATCATCATAACTCTCGCGCTGGCGGATAAGCGTGGCACGTTCGCCATCGACCATGACCTCGGCGGGCAGCGGCATAGAGTTATATCTGCTGGCCATCACCATGCCGTACGCGCCGGCGGTGAAGACCGCGAGCAGGTCGCCACGCTTGACCGACGGCAGCGGACGATCGATCGCAAGAAAATCGCCCGATTCGCAAACCGGACCGACGACGTCCATGGGGATGAGGCCATCCATCTCCATCTTCTCTTTGCGCCCGCGCGGCACAAAACGTTGCTCCACTTTCGCCGGCCAGATGAAATGGAACGAGCCATAGTGCGACGGACGGATGAGCGTGTTCATGCCGGCATCGCAAATGGCGAAGGTCTTGTCGCCCGAAGTCTTCACGTACAGCACGCGCGTGAGCAACAGGCCCGCGTTGGCGACGATGGTGCGGCCGGGCTCGAGGATGACCTTCAGTCCGTTCTTCACTCGCTCGGCGAGCAGCGGCACGATGTGCTGCGCGTAATCGGCGGCGACCGGCGATTGATCCGATTGATAATCCGCGCCGAAGCCCCCGCCGAGGTCAAGCATGTCAATCTCGAATCCTTCCGCAGCAAGTTCATCGATCAGCGCGAGCGCCTTGGTGACTGCCTGCACGTAGGGCTCGGCGCTGTAGATCGGCGAGCCGATATGCAGGTGGATCCCGTGCAATTGGCAATGCGCATCGCGGCCGTAGTGACGAAAGAACGCGCGGGCGCGTTCGATGTCAACGCCGAACTTTGATTCCTTCTTGCCGGTGGAGGTGAAGCGATGCGTTTTTGGATCGACGTCGGGATTGACGCGCAGCGCGCCGCGGCAGGTCGACTTCATGCGCGTGGCGATCGCGCTGATGTTCTCGAACTCGGCTTCGCTCTCGATGTTCATCCACCCGACATTGGATTTGATCGCGAATTCAATCTCGGCATCGGTTTTGCCGACGCCCGCATACACGCACTGCGCCGGATCGACGCCCGCCTTCATTGCGCGGAACAGTTCGCCGCCGCTGACGAGGTCCATGCCCGCCCCTGCGTCCTTCAAAGTTCGGATGAGGGCCAGATTTGAGCAACTCTTGATCGAAAAGCAGATCAGCGGATCGAGCGCCGCGAACGCCCCGCGCAGGCGCGCGAGATGATCGATCAGCGTGTTCCGCGAATAGACGTAGCACGGCGTGCCGAAATCTCGAGCAAGCCGTTCGGCGTTGATGCGCTCGGCGTGGAGTTCGCCTCGGATGTATGTGAAATGATCCATGAGGATGATGGCGCTTGCGGCTTAGCCAGCGCACCCTCGCGGGGGGGCACGGCTTAGCCGCAAGCGGCTCACAATTGTTCGATCGCAGCGATGACGTCGGCCTTCACCGCCTGAATGTCCTTCTTCTGCTTCGCGCCCGCGGCGTGCACGTGCCCGCCTCCGCCGAACTTCGCCGCCAGCGCGTTGACATCGATGAAATGATCCGCCGGCGTGCCGGGCGGAGCCGCCTTGGATCGGAAACTGAGTTTGACCACGTCGCCCGGCTTCTCCTGCGCGATGAGGACGGACATGCGGACCTTGCCCACGACCATGGGCAGGTTGACCACGCCGGTGAGTTCCTCGACCGCCGCGCCGGTGTCGATGAAGTCCTGCGCGGTGAGCGTGATGATCGCAGCGGCCCCGCCTCGGGCGTATTCGATCGACGCCAGCGCGCGGGCTTCCATGTCCAGTCTCGTGGCTTGATGGTTCTCCTCAAGGATTTGATACAGCCGGGGCTTGTCGACGCCGCAGGCGAGGAGTTTCGCGGCGAGTATGAACGCCTCGGCGGTGGCGTTGGGGTAGCGGAACCAGCCGCTGTCGGTGGCAAGGCCGGCGAAGAGCGCCTCGGCCACGCTGTTGACCCCGCCGTTCCCCGGGCAGAAATCACAACCGATCGCTTCAAGGATCGGAATCAGGACCGCCGTGGTGGAGACGGCCGAAGTCTCGACAAAACGATGGGCGGCGACATCGACATCGCCCCGCGGATGATGATCAATGCCGATGACGTCGGCGTGATGCTTCTGCAGCCAGCCCTTCATCGCTTCCAGCTGGCTCCACGCGCCGGTATCAACGACTACCGCGAGATCGAAGCTGTCGCCTGGCGGTTGCCGCTCGACAGCGGTGAATGGCGTCGTGCCCGCCAGCACATACAACGCCCGCTCGACAGGTCCGGCGATGTAGATGCTGGCGACCTTGCCCTTTCCCTCAAGCGCGCGGGCGAGCGCAAGGCAAGAGCCCATCGCGTCGCCGTCGGGCTTGGCGTGCGTGGTAATGAGGATGCGCTTGGCGGCGAGCAGGCGCTTGGCGAGGTCGGGGACCGTGATGTTGCTGCGGTAGTCGGTCATGCGCGGTGCGCCTCCCCAATCCCCGGGATGGACACCCCTGGGCTTCTGCGTTCGCAATCGCGCGTCGCGGCGATGTCGCGATGCAGTTGCGCAATGAGCGCATCAACACCGTCGTATTTCAGTTGATCGCGCATCCAGTGCGTGAAGCGCAATCGAATCGTCCAGCCGTAGTCATCCACAGGGCCATCGTAGTCGAGAAGATGGGCTTCGCATGTGCGCGGATGTTTGCCGAATGTGGGCTTGGTGCCGATGCTGATCGCAGCCGGCCCGTACCATGCATGGCCGTCAATCCGCTCGGCGATTCCGGCGTAGATGCCATCAGCAGGAAGAATGTGTTCGCATCCGGCAAGATTCGCAGTGGGAAATCCGATGGTGCGGCCGCGCTGGTCGCCTCGTTCGATTCTCGCTTCAACCTCATACGGCCGGCCAAGCAGCGTTGCCACGTCTTGCACCCGGCCATGCGCGAGCAGCCATCGAACAAGCGAACTCGAAACGCGCACCAGCGACTGGTCAGCGAGAGCGACTTCAACGGAATCGACGATCTCCGTGCGATAGCCGAACCGCAATTCAGACTCGCGAAGCGTGGCAATGGTTCCTGCCCGCCCGCGGCCGAAGTGGAAATCCGCGCCTTCGACGATCACGGTCGGATGCCAGCGATCGACACAAGCGGCGATGAACTGTTCAGGCGACTGCTGGAGAAACTCCCGCGTCGGTTCGATCCGTACGACATCGTTCGCGCCGATTTCCCTCAACCAGCGAGCTCGCTGAGAGAACGTGGACAGTCGCGCGGGAGTCGCCGTCGGGCGAAGCACCGTCATGGGGTTCGGATCGAACACGAGCACGATGATGCGCCCGTCTTGCCCCACCGCGTTGCGGGCGGATCGCACCAGCTCTGCATGGCCACGATGCACGCCATCGAAATTGCCGATGGTGATCGCGGCAGGCTGGGAAACGTGCGTCGCGGACGACATGGGCGATGACGTTAGCCCGGCATGCGGGGTCAGCCAAGTCGGCATCGCGTTCCTGGGACGCCGCCGTGCATGAGTTCCAAGGCACCGAGGAGTCCGCCTCGGTTTTGCGCGGGGTCTTCGATTGCCCGGCAACTTTGAGCCTGTTTCGTCGCCGTTTTCTTGCCTGCGCGCCGTCGTGCCGATATCACTACTCCCTATGCGCACGAAGACATTGACGCCCGTACAACCGCAGGTGGAATCCGATTCGAAAGTGGTCATCGGCGAGCTTGCCGAGAGTTTCCGAAAGACCGCCGAAGCGGTTGTGCCGTGGTTTCATGCGCAGATGCCGCCCATGTATTTCCAGGACACTGATCACGCCACGCAACTGGTGCACCTGCGGGCGATCATCGCGGCCAAGGCGTCGGGACGTCCGCTCGAACTCACGCTCAAAGCTGACGACAACGCGCAATGGACCTTCGTGCGCCCGCTGAACTACCCCGGCGTGCTCGCCGAACTTGTTCGCGAGCTGCCCAAGGACCGCCCGCTGCGGGCGGCGAAGATCCACACCGCCCGGGATGGGCAGCTGGTCATCGACACATTCGAGTTCGGCCAAGGCGCGCCGTTTGATCCGAATGATCCGGATCAGGCGCTCAAACTTGAACAGACGATGGGCTACGCCGCGCTGAACCTGCCCCAGTGGTCAGCCGAGGAAGTCCGCGACTATTTCCATCGCTGCTCAGCGGATTACGTGCTCACCGTCACGCCGCTGCGCATGTGCGCGCATTGGGAGTTGTATCAGCAGGTGACCGGGACCGACGGCTCGGCGGTGATTCTCGAACCCGAAAGCGATCCGGCCCAGTCGCGCATCGTCGTCGCCGCCGGCAATGTCACCACGCGCACGATGCTCGAGCGCGTCGCGAACCGTCTGGCCCGATCTTCCTGCAACATCCACCGGGCGTACCTCGATACCATCAATGACGGCCGCAACGGCACAATCTCGCTGCTCGGCTTTGTGGTTCACGGACCCGATGGCAAGGCTATTGACGCCAAGAGCGCACTTTGGGCGCAAACGCGGGCCGACCTGCTTCGATTGAAATGGCTGGATGATCGCACGCTTGCATTGGCGTATCGCCACAGCGACCTCAGCCTCACGCGTGCAGAACTCATCATTGCGCTCGGCGACCTGGTCCATCAAGCCCTCGTCAAGGTCAACCCGTACGCGTACAACCCGGACCGCATCGCAACGCTGGCGGAACGCAACCTGCCGAAGGTCGTCGGCATCGCCGACCTCTTCCTGGACCGCTTCAACCCCGACAAACCGTTGAGTGACAGCGATTTCGAGAAGCGCTTCACTGCGCAGCAGAAGGACATTGAATCCACCGTCGATGGCGATGAGGCCCGCACCGTACTCAAGCGCATGCTGCAGGCGGTGCAGGCGGTGTTCCGGACGAACGTATATCTGGACAGCCGCTGGGGCCTGGCGATGCGCTTCGACCCGGCGATCCTTGCGACTGAAGAGCGCAGCGAACTGCCCTACGGCGCGTTCTTCGTGCATGGCCGCGCGTTCAATGGCTTCCATGTGCGCTTCCGCGACATCGCGCGGGGCGGCGTGCGGGCCATCCGCACCGTCGGCGCGGACCAGTTCGCACGCGAGGCCGAACGATTGTACGACGAGGCCTACAACCTCGCGTTCGCGCAGCAATTGAAGAACAAGGACATTCCCGAAGGCGGCGCGAAGGCCGCCATCCTGCTCGCCCCCGGCGCGCAGCTCGAACGCAGCGTCAAGGGCTTCGTCGACGGCCTGCTCGATCTCATCACGCCTGATGACAACGTGAAGAAGCGCATCATTGACCGCTTCGGCAAGACTGAACTGCTCTATCTCGGCCCGGATGAGAACATCACCCCCGCGCTCATCGAGTGGATCGTCGACCGCGCCAAACGCCGCGGCTACAGCGTGCCCACCGCGCTCATGTCCAGCAAACCGGGCGCGGGAATCAACCACAAGCAATACGGCGTCACCTCCGAAGGCGTGAACGTCTTCCTCGAAGTCGCGCTGCGATCCGTCGGCATCGACCCGCGCAAGCAGAAGTTCACGGTGAAGATCACCGGCGGGCCCGACGGCGACGTCGGTGGCAACATCATCAAGATCATGGACCGCGAGTTCGGAAAGAACGCATGCATCGTTGCCATCGCCGATGGCTCGGGTGTCGGCGAGGACCCTGACGGCCTCGATCACCAGGAACTGCTGCGGCTTTTCAAGAATGAACTTCCCATCTCCTTCTTTGAACGAAGTCGGCTAGGCAAGCGCGGCCGCATCGTCGGGTTGCAGGACGCCAACGGCGTCAACCTCCGCAACACGCTGCACAACCGCATCGTCGCCGACGCTTTCGTGCCCTGCGGCGGCCGGCCCAGCACGATTCATGGAAAGAACTGGCGCGAGTATCTCCAGCCCGATGGGACGCCGTCATCGAAGGTCATTGTCGAAGGCGCGAACCTCTTCCTGACGCCCGACGCCCGAGCTCAACTCTCCGACTGCGGCGTGCTCATCTTCAAGGACTCATCCGCGAACAAGTGCGGCGTGATCACCTCAAGCTACGAGATCGGCGCGTGCATGATGCTCAGCGAATCGGAATTCCTCAGCATCAAGGAGCGCTTCGTGCCGCAGGTCCTGGAGAAGCTCCGCGGCTTCGCTCGCAGCGAGGCCGAACTGCTGACGCGCGTGCATGCGCATCGCCCGCAGATCCCATTGCCGGAGATCAGCGTCCGCATCAGCCGCGCGATGATCCGCACCTCCGACGCCATCGAAGCGGAACTCGACCGCCTCGAACAGCAGGAGCCCGATCTCATGCACCAGCTGGTGATGGATCACCTGCCGCAGATTCTGATCGACACTGCCGGCGAGCGATTGTGGAACCGCACGCCGCGGCCGTACTTGAAATGGATCATGGCCAAGTCGCTCAGCGGACGCATCGTGTATCGCGAAGGATTTGAGTACCTCGAATCGATGCCGATGGCGGCGATTGCGGACCTGGCCCTGCACTATCTCAAGCTGGACATGGAGCGGCGGCAGTTGATCGGGCAGGTGCAGGCCTCGACGCTGCCCGATCGCACGCGCCTCGCGGAAGTGCTCAGCGAAGCAGGCATCCTTTCCACGCTCGAATGATCGGCCTGGCGTAAGTACCCGTCAGATCATGCGTTATCCTGTTGTCGGCGTCGCAACTCTTTGCATGCCTCGCTCAGGAGCTTCGCATGTCATTGCCGCATTCATCTCGCCTTTCCATCGTCACGCTCATCGGGACGCTGCTGCTCCCGGGCGCTCCTGGATTCGCGCAACAGGATCAGCCTGCCGCGCCGCCGGTGGTGAACGCAACGCCCTTGCCTGTGGATGCGACCGTGACCGCGGTCACGCTGTACCCCGGCCGCGCAGCCGTGACGCGCACCGCGGCGATCAACCTGCAGCCCGGCGCGTACGACCTGCGTTTCACCAACCTGCCTGAATCGGTGCAGCCGGGCAACCTGCAGGCGCGAACAGGCGCGGGATTGAAGGTGCTCAGCGTCGATTTCGTCCAAGAGGCCGCTGCGGATGTCGCCACCACGCCCGAGGTCGCCGACCTCGACAAGCAGATCAAGCGCCTCTCGCAGGCCCTGCGCGCGATGGTCGATCAGCGCGAGCTCATCAAGTCGCAGGAAGAGTTCCTCAACGCCCTGACCATTCGCACGACGGCGGACGCCTCGAACGCCAGCGGCACGCCGCAACTCGATCTGGATGCGGTGCAGAAGCAGATGCAGTTCATCACCGCCGAACGCAAACGCCTGCAATCCGAACGGGCCGCACTCGACGTAGAGCAACCGAAATTGGAATCGGACCTTGCTGCAGCGAAAGCCAACCGTGACGCCGCGGCCGCCAAGGCGGGGGCAACCCGCACTGCGGTCGTCAGCGTGGTCACGCCCACGCCGTTCAATGGCGAAGTCGCGCTCACGTACCTTGTCTCCAACGCCTCGTGGCAGCCGTCATACAACATCCGCGTGGCCAATGAGCTCGATTCGGTTGAGGTCGAATACGACGCGGTGCTGCAGCAGCGCACTGGCGAAGATTGGAACGATGTGCGACTGACGCTTTCGACCGCCCAGCCGTCGGTTGCGACCAACCCCCCATCGCTCGATCCCTGGTACGTCGACATCGCCCGGCCGCAGGCTAACCTCGGCTTCACCGCGCCAGCGGCGAGCGTCGAGGCCGAGGCTGGCCGCTTCCGCCGCGCTGAAATGGAAGACAAATCCAAGAACGCCGATCTCGATGGCCTCGCCGCGGACGCGCAGGTCTCCGGCGGCGGGCCATCGGTCACGTTTGAGCTGCCTCGGGCCGTCACCGTCAAGAGCAACAGCGAACGCCAGCAGCGCACGCGCATCGCATCCATCGACAGCGCCTCGATGTTCGTGCACGTCGCCACGCCC
>CAZCGB010000041.1:0-11127 GCA_964498045.1 uncultured Isosphaeraceae bacterium | reverse complement strand
CGTCAACGAAGGCTCGATCATCGAGCGCAAGGACAAGCAGAAGCGCATGGAGGAATTGGGCAAGTACTTTGCCGGCCACCGCTCAGGGCATCTGCTCGCACTGATGATCGCCAAGCTCGAAGAATACGTCGACATCTTTCACGATCGTGATTTCCACGACATCTGCATCAGCGCCAAGTCGATGGACCCGGCGCTGACGATCGACATCTATTCTGAAATCGCCAAGCGCTTCGAGTATCCGCTGCACCTGGGCGTGACGCATGCCGGGCCCAAGGAGACCGGCTGCATCCGCTCGGTGGTCGCGCTCGGCACGCTGTTGGCCAACGGCGTGGGCGATACGGTGCGCATCTCCTACGCTTCCGATCCGGTATTTGAGGTCGAGGACGCGCTGGAGATGCTGTATTGCCTGCAGCTGCGCACGCGCATCGGGGCCGAACTCATCGCCTGCCCGACGTGCGGCCGCATCCAAGTGGACCTGTTCACGCTGGTGCAGGAAGTGCGGAAGAAACTATCGTGCGAGATCGATGTGCCGATCAAGGTGGCGGTGATGGGCTGCGTAGTAAACGGCCCAGGCGAAGCTGAAGGCGCGGATGTGGCGGTGTTCGCCGGAGACCGCCGCGGAATCATCTACGTGCAGGGAGAAAAGGTCGCCAACGTCACCGAAGAGGAGATTCTCGATCGCCTGCTGAAGGAGTGCCGCGATTTTCAGGAGCGCGTGCGGCGAGGCGAAGCGAAGTTGGGCGAGAAGAAGGTCGAAATCGTGCCGCCCGATCCGATCGGCGAACTCGGTTCAGGTTTCGAAAGAATCGCGCAGCACCAGGTCGAGCAAGTCACCGTCGGGCGGACATGAGTGATTGGACGCGTGGTCCTCGAACCGCGGTCTCGCCATGTTCCAGGACGCGGTCAGATCGATCCAGCAATGCACATTGACCTTGTGACATCTGCGTGGCGATGCATGATCTTCGGCGCGATCGCCGCTCTCTCGGCGTTGTCCGGGTGCTCGGCCGAGAGACCGGTCAATCCGTCATTTCCCTTGACTCGAGAAACCGCGCATCAGGCCATCGCGCAGATGCAACACGACGCCAAGGCGTTGCCGCACCCCGTCGTGGTGCTTGGCGGCATTCACGATCCGGGCTTTGCGCCAGCGCACATCGCCGACGTTGTCCGCGACAGCGTGCCCGACCGGACGCAGGTGATCGATGTCGCCTTTTTTGGCACGCTGACCTTTGACTCCTGCGCCGAAAAGCTCATTCATGAGATCGATGCGTCGTTTCCGGGCACGGCGAATGCGGCGACTGCTGAGGTCGATGTCATCGGATTCTCGATGGGAGGCCTCGTGGCGCGGTATGCCGCATCAGATGCGTACTTCGCCAAATCCGGCCGGCGTTTGCGCATCGCCAGGCTCTTCACGATCTCCACACCGCACGCCGGCGCTGACCTGGCGGACTTGCCGACGTTTGATCAGCGCGCAGAGGACATGCGCGAAGGCTCGGCCTTTCTCGCAACGCTGAACGCCACTCGGCCAGCGGAAGAGACGTTTGAGGTATTCGCGTACGTTCGTCTTCACGATGGCGTGGTCGGAGAGGAACATGCCGCGCCGCCCGGCCAGACAGCGTGGTGGGTGCCAAGCGGGTTCACACTCGCCCACACCCTCGCCGGTCGAGACGAACGCATCCTTGCGGACATCCTGCGGCGGCTGCGCGACGAAGAGCCATTCGCAACCTCTCCTCCCGCGCCATTACCTGAAACGCACTGATTCGAACACGCCCGTTCACGCCGAGCGCGGCAGCAGGCCGTCCACCTCGCGCGCAAGGTCAAAGTCCTTCTGCGAAATCCCCCCTGCGTCGTGGGTCGTCAATGTGAGCGTGACCTTGCTGTAGCGCACAAGGATGTCCGGATGGTGCTGGGCCTTCTCCGCTCGCTTGGCGACGTTGTTCACGAACTTCATCGCCTCGACGAAGTTCTCGAATTTGAACGTCCGTTGCAGCGTGCCCGCGTTGACGGACCACTCCGGCAGCTCGGCCACTTTTGCGTCGATTGACTCCTGCGGCAGTTTCTCCGACATTGGCGCTCCGTGTCCGTGCGATTCGGGCGCAGACGCCCGAAAACGCCAATGATACAGCCACCGCCCTTGCATGAACAACCGGCCCGGATCAGCCAAGCAAACGCCGTCGCCTGAGGGATTCGAAGGCGTCACGCGTCTGGCTCCTTCTCCCACCGGGACACTGCACCTGGGAAACGCGCGCACGTTTCTCCTCACCTGGGCGCTGGCGCGCAACCTCAATTGGAAAATCGTCCTGCGGATCGAAGACCTCGATGCCACGCGCGTGCGAGAAGGCGCGGCCGACGACGCGATCGAACTGCTGCGCTGGCTCGGCATCGATTGGGATGAGGGCCCCTTCACGCAGTCGCATGATCTCGACCCGTATCGCCAAGCGATGCAATCGCTGCTGGAAAGGCGTCAAGCGTACGCGTGCGCGCTTACGCGCAAACAGATTGAACAGGCAGCCTCCGCGCCTCATGCCGGCGACGGCGAAATTCGTTTTCCTCCCGAACTTCGGCCGAGCCCATCGGACGCGCGGGCCTTTGGTTTCGATCGCCTCGACACCAACTACCGGTTCGTCGTGGGCGAGGGTCGCATCAGGATTGACGATCACATCGCCGGCACATCGATGCACGATCCAGCCGCCGAATGCGGCGATTTCATCATCTGGACCAAGCTCGGCGTGCCCGCGTATCAGCTCGCCGTGGTGGTCGATGACGCACGCCAGGGCGTGACCGATGTCGTTCGCGGCGATGATCTCCTGGCTTCGGCGGCGCGACAGACATTGCTGTATCGCGCGCTTGGCCTCGATCCGCCGAATTGGTGGCATGTGCCGCTGGTCCTGGGCGATGACGGTCGCCGCTTGGCCAAGAGGCATGGCGACACCCACCTTGAATCTTTCCGAGCAGCGGGAGTGCGGCCGGAACGAGTGATCGGGCTGGTCGCAGCCTTGTGCGGCATCGGCGATCCCCGCACTGTGCGGCCCATGTCCGCCTCGGACTTCCGCTCGCAATTCCAGCCCCATATGCTTCCTCGTTCGCCGGTTCACTTCACCAAGGAACACCACGCATGGCTCATTGGCGGCTGATGATCGCACTCTCCCTTGTCATCGCCATCGTCGTTTTCGCGATGCTTTCGCTTGCCTCGTGCGATGACCGCGCGGCGACAAACGCCAGCGGCAAGAAGATCGAACGCCTCGTTATCGGCGGCAAGTCATTCGACCTCGAACTGGCCATTGACGCCGACGCCCGCGCTCTGGGACTGATGAATCGGACCTCCATCGATGAGCATGGCGGCATGCTCTTCGTCTTTCCGGACAAAGGCGTCCAGCCACAGTCGTTCTGGATGAAGAACTGCCTGGTGGACATCGACATCATCTATCTGGACCCGCATGGCAAGGTCACAGCAACCCACCGCATGAAAGCGCAGCCGCCCAAGAGTCAGAGTGAAACGGAAGCGGATTATGAAGGGCGCATACGGCAACATGCTTACCCAAGCGGATATCCGGCGCAGTTTGCCATCGAGCTGAAGTCCGGCTGGTTGGATCAGCTGAACCTCAAAATCGAGGATCAGATCAACCTCGACATCGCGCGCTTGAAGGCCATGGCCCGCTGAGTCGATGAGTGCAACGTGCCGGCGAGCGAATCGTTCGCTCCGGACATTGCTCGTGTGATCACGCGGGCAGTGCGTCAGGGGAACGCGGCGATGGATCGCCGCAGGTTGATCCAGCGGGAACCGCATGATGCGATGGAATGTCACCGTGGCGGCTGTCCCCGGCCATGAGTCTTTGGCTGACGCGTTGTGTCATCGCCTCGCCAGCGCCTGGCGAGCAGGCGTGCATGCATGCTTCAGCGTTGTTGGCGGCTCCGAAGCGCTTGCACCCGAATCCGTCAAGACCACCGATGCGATCATTCTCATCGCCGACAATCATGCGACGCAGTCCGTGATGCTGAATTTGCTGAACATGCTGGACGAAGCGGGATTGCCTGTGCTTGCGCTGCTGGGGGACGATCCGGGCCCGAACAACTGCTTCGAGTTCGCCGGAGCCGTCGTCGATCGATTTGACGCCCCGGACGACCGCATCTGCGCGCTGCTGCTCGGGCTGCTGCATCGCCAGCGTGAGGTGAAGCGCCTGCGCGGCGAAGTCGCGCTCAGCCAGCGCTTCCATGGCGGATTGAAAGGCCAGATCGCGAAGATCAACGAGGAGCTGCAGCTCGCCGCCGTCGTGCAGCGCGAGTTTCTGCCGCGCGATCTGCCGGCGATGCATGGCGTCGATTTTGCCGCACTGTGGCGGCCGACGAACTACGTCTCGGGCGACATCTACGATGTGATGAGGCTGGATGAGGATCACATCGGCGTGTTCATTGCCGACGCGGTCGGGCACGGCGTGCCGGCGGCGCTGATGACGATGGTCATCTGCCGCTCGCTGGTGACCAAGGAGATCACCGGCAATTCGTATCGCCTCGTTCCGCCGTCGGAAGTGCTCGCGCGCCTGAATGCCGAGATGATTCGCCGCCAGGGCCGCACGACGCGCTTCACGACCGCGGTGTATGGCGTGGTGAACTGTCGTGAACGCACGCTGACGCTCGCCGGCGCGGGCCATCCGCCCCCGCTGCTGCTGCATGCTGATGGCACATCGCAACTTCTGGAGACCACCGGCGGGCTCCTGGGCGTGTTCCCCGACGAGGTCTTCTCGCAGATCAAGGTCGAACTGCAATCCGATGACCGCGTGCTCTTCTACACAGACGGCTTTGAACAGGCGTTCCCGGTGGCAACGGAAGACGCCTACGCGCGGCGCCTGCCCAGCAATCAATACCGCAGTGAGTTCGGCCTGCTTACGTCGCATTCAACTGCCGCTGACATGGTGCAGGCGATCAATCAACGTCTCGACGATCAGGACGGTTCCTTGCATCAGGTCGATGATCTCACGCTGATCTGCATGCTCGCCGGCGCGCTGCCTGCCGCACAAGGCGACGACGACCAGACGACCTCTCACGAGGATCTGATGGACGGGGCGCCACGACTGCGCCTGGCGTCGTAACGCATCAACAAATCGGACACCCGCCTGATCCGAGTCGCTCCGCGACCGCCGTATCTGCGTCCGCTGTAAGTTTCCCCCTTCATCTTCGTTGAGTGGACAGGGCCGGCCTTCGCGGTTGCAATGCGCGTGCGCATTCAACAGATGCGATCGGCCGGCCATGTGTCAGATGAGCGAGGCCGAATTCCCCCGCGCCCATCCCAGAAAATCAGAGCATTCCACCCTGTCGCACGTAGGTCTTCGAGAACATCGTCATGAAGTCCACCCTGCTGCTCATCGCGTTGACCTTCATCGTTGTCGTCCAGGCGATTGCCGCCCCGCAGCCAGCGCCCGCATCGACCGACGCGAACCCCCAGGCCGCGCCGCCCGAATACGCCGCGCTCAAGCAGAAGGCGGAGAAGGCCTACGCCGACCACTCCTACGCCGACGCCCGCGACCTGTACGAACAGGCCGCGAAACTGTCGCTGCCCGCGACGGACAAACGCTGGGTCGATTTCCGCCTCGCAGACACGTCCTGGCGCGCCCAGGCCGGCAGCGAGACGGCAGACTCGACCGTCTTCGACAAGTCGTTCAAGGCTCTGGAGGACCTCACGCGGTCAATCACGCGCGTGGAGGATCGAGACCTGGTCTGGGCCGACGCCGAGGAATCCATGGCCGACATGCGCTGGATGCGGCAGAACACGCAGGATTGGGGCCGCGCCTGGCCGAACTACAGCGCGGCTCTGGAATACTGGGCGGCGTCGCCCGACATCGACGTGGCACGGGACCGCTACCTCGCTATCGTGTGGAAAATGGCTGAGCCCGCGTGGATGGATCGCGGCTACTGGAATTACTGGCCGCACGTTCCGCTGCAGATCTTCGACAATGCGCTGAAGATCGCCGTCACCGACAACGACAAGGCCCGCGCGCAATATCAGATCGCCATGACGCTGCTGCGCGATGGCGACTGGCGCCGCCAGATGCGCGTGGAGAAGGCCTTGCAGGACGCAATCGCCGTCGGCCGCAACGCCGAGTGGCACGATGATGCGCTGTACGCCTACGCCGAGTTCCTCGCCGGGCCCGGTCGACCGATCGTGCTCGACGACGGCACGATGACGCGCCGGCACGACTATCCCAAGGCCTTGGAACTGCTCAAGCAGTTGATCAGCGAGTACAAGAAAGGCGCGACGCCATTCTGGGATAACGCGCAGGCGATGATCCGCGACATCACCGCGCCGGTGTTGAGCGTGGGAGTCTCGAACTTCTTCCTCCCCAACTCGCAGATCGTCTACGGCCTGTCGTGGCGAAACGTGAAGGAGATCAGCCTCACGCTCTACCGCGTCAACCTCACCACCGACATCGCCTTCAAGAGCGGAACCGACAGCAACCTCGACGTCTGGCTGGCCAGCATCGACGTCGGCAAGGGCGAGAAGGTCAGGGAATGGACCAAGGACACCAACGACAAGGGCGACTACGAGCCCGGGCAGTCGCAGGAGAAGCTCGACGCCCCGCTGCCGCCTGGCACGTATGTGATCGAAGTCAAAGGCAACAAGGGTGGCTCCGCGCGCGACCTGATCCTCGTCACCGACGACGCCCTCGCCATCAAGACCGCCGGCAATCAGGCCCTGGTGTGGTGCGTGAACGCGATGGACAGCGCGCCGGTTCCCAATGCCAAGGTGCGCATCTGGAAGGCCGTCTGGCAGGAGAACAAGTGGATCATCGGCGACGCGGTGAAGCAGTCCGACAAGGACGGCCTGTGCGTGGTCAATGAAAAGGACTTCCCCAACATCCCCGCGCAGCCCGGCCAGTACTTCGCCACGATGGACTCCGACAGCCGCCAAGCCATGGCGATGTCCGGCAGCAACTGGTACCAGCCCGACCACGGCGGATGGCGCATCTACGCGTTCACCGATCGTCCCGCCTATCGCCCGGGCGACAAGGTCGATTGGAAGATCATCGCCCGTCAGCAGCAGAAGGAAGGTTGGAGCACGCCCGCCGGCGTCGGGCTGTATTACGAAGTCACCGACCCGCGCGGCAGCAAGATCAAGGACGGCCAACTCAAGCTCAACGATTTCGGCTCCGCGTGGGATTCCCTCGAACTCGCCTCCGATCTTCCCCTCGGCGAATTCGGCGTCAATTTCTGGATGGATCAGAAGCACGCGCAGCATGTCGGCGGCGCGACGCTCTTCCGCATGGAGGAGTACAAGCTCCCCGAGTTCCAGGTCAGCGTCTCCACGCCCATGGAGAACGGCAAGCGCAAGGCCTATTTGCTCGGCGATTACGTCGAAGCGTCCATCCAGGCCGACTATTACTTCGGCGGCGCGGTCGGTAACGCCAGCGTTGAAGTCGTCGTGCGGCAATCTCCCTACTACCGCTGGTGGACCTGGCCGCGGCAGTATTCGTGGTGCTACGACGAGCAGAACCCCTACCGCTATTGGTACGGCGGCGGCGGGCAGGAGATCAAGCGCGAGACCCTGCGCACCGATTCCACCGGCAAGGCGGTCATCACCTTCGAGACGCCCGGCAACGCCGGCCAGGACATGCAATACGAGATCGAGGCGCGCGTCATTGACGCCTCCCGCCGCGAGGTCACAGGCAACGCGTCGGTGCGCGTCACGCAGCACCGCTATTACGTCTACGCGCGAAGCGAACACACCATCCGCAAGCCCAACGACAAGGCCAGCATTGAGTTCCAGGCCATCGACGCCAACGACCAGCCGTGGAAGACCGAAGGCAACGTCACCGTCACGAGGCAAGTCTGGACGGAGATCTGGCTCGATTCCTCCGGCCGCGAAGTGACCGGCGCGGAACTCTCCAAACTGCAGCAGGACCCGATGTTCCCGCCCGCGCCGCCCGAACGCAACATGCCTTCATGGCGCCTCTCCTTCCGCGGATACAAGTCCGAGGAAGTCGCCAAGACCAAGGTGCAGTTGGATGACGCGGGCAAGGCGACGTACACGTTCACGCCGCAGAAGGAAGGCTACTACCGCGTCGAATGGCGAAGTCTCGATCCAGGCACGTCACCGGTCACCGCCGAGACTTGGGTGTGGGTGGCGACCGACTCTTCGGCTGATCTCGCGTATCGCTCCGGCGGGCTCCAGGTCATCATCGACAAGGACACCGTGCGCAGCGGTCAGAACGCGCCGGTGATGATCGCCACACCCACCAACAACCGCTACGTGCTCTTCAGCGTCGAAGGTTTCGACCTGTATTCCTACCAGGTGGTGCATGTTACCGGCGACGTCAAGCTCATCGAAGTGCCGATCAAGAACTCATACATGCCCAACGTCTGGTTCAGCGCGATGATGGCGCACGACGGACAGATGTACGGCGACAGCAAGGAAGTCGTCGTGCCGCCCGTGCAGGAGTACCTCAACATCGACGTCACGTCTGATCACGCTGCGTTCAAGCCCGGCGAGGAAGGCGTGTTCACCGTCACGACGACCGACGCCGACGGCAAGCCGGTGAGCGCGCAGGTCGCCATCGCCGTGGTGGATGAGAGCGTGTCATACATTCAGCAGGATTACGCGGGCGATCCCCGGCCGTTCTTCTTCCAGCAGCGTCAGTCAAACTACGTGCAGGGCGGCAGCACGTTCAATCAGAAGGCGTACGTGCGGCTGGTCAAGGGCGAAGGTGACCAGTTGTTCGATCAGAAGGCGCAGGATCAGGAGGACAAGGCTGAGAAGGAACTCGGCGACCGCAGCGACATGCGAGCCCGCCGCTCCGGCACGCGTGGCGGCGGCGGATATGGCGGAGGCGGAGCCGCTCCGGGAAATCCCGGCGGCGTGTTGCGCGAGATGGCGGCCGACGCGGCCGCGCCTGCGCCTATGTCGTCCGCCGGCATGCCTGCTGTCGGAGGCGAATTCGGCGTCACCGGACGACCGGCCGGCAATGAACGGATGGAGATGATGAAGAAGGCCGAGGGATCGGCCGGCGCTCCTGATGAGAACGGCAAGCCGGGCGCCGAACCGGCCGTGCAGGTGCGCCAGGATTTCCGCGCGACCCTGCTGTGGAATCCCGACATCACCACCGATGAGGATGGCGTCGCCAAGGTCACGCTCAAGTACGGCGACAGCCTGACCTCATGGAAGGCCACCGCACGGGCCGCCACCAAGGGCGCGGCGTTCGGCATCGGCAACGCCGTCACGCGCACGCGCATGCCGCTCATCGCGCGGCTGCAGGCCCCGCGCTTCTTCCAAGTGGGCGACACCGTGGTTGTCTCCGGCGTGTTCAACAACAACACCGACGAGCCCATGACTGTGCGGCCGGAGATCAAGATCGAAGGGCTCAAACTCCTTGGCGCGATCGTCAACGGCCAGATCGCCGACAAGGCTGCGCCGATCACCATCCCCGCGAGCGGCGAGTTGCGCGTCGATTGGCAGGTTTCGGTCGAGAATCCCGGCACGGCCAAGATCATGCTCGCCGGCCGCAGCGACAAGTACGCCGACGGCATGGAGAAGTCCTACGACATCTACCAGCACGGCATGACGCGCTACCTCGCTTCTTCGGGCAAAGTGCGCGGCGACGACATCACCGTCGCGCTCAACATTCCCGCGGCACGCAAGCCCGAATCAACCGTGATGAACGTGCAGATCACCTCAAGCATGGCTGTCACGATGCTCGATGCCCTGCCGTATCTCGCGGACTATCCCTACGGCTGCACCGAGCAGACCATGAGCCGCTTCCTGCCGGCGGTCATCACCGCCAAGACGCTCAGTGATCTCGGCGTGAAACCGGAAACCGTGATGGGCAAATACTTCGGCGGCATCGAGCAGGCCACCGCGGACAAGACGCATCCCAAGGGCAAGACAGATCTCGCGAAACTCGATCAGATCACGCAGGCCTCGCTCGATCGCCTGTATGACTTCCAGCATTCCGACGGCGGCTGGGGCTGGTGGAAGGAAGGCGAAAGCGATCACTTCATGTCCGCGTACGTCGTCTGGGGTTTGTGCCTGGCGAAGGAGGCGGGGCTCGACGTCAAGCAGGACGTGCTGGACAAGGGCACGAACTACCTCAACGTTGAATTGGTGGAAGAAGAGAACGCGCCCGACATGCAGTCGTGGATGCTGCATGGCGTGTCGCGCTACAGCAGCGTGATGAAGCAGACCCCCCACGAGTTCGAAACCAAGGCGCTGGACAACATCTACAAGAAGCGCGACCAGTTGAACGCTTACACGCGGGCCCTGCTCGCGCTGGCGGCGCACCAGATGGGCGACGCCGACAAGGCTAAGACGCTTGTGGCCAATCTGCGCAACGGCGTGAAGCGCGATGATCGGCCGGACGCATCGGTGATCGTCAAGGGCGTGCAGGGCACGAACGCAGCAGTCATGGGCACCGCACACTGGGGCGAGGACGGCCTGTGGTGGCGGTGGTCCGACGGCGGCGTGGAGGCCACGGCGTTCGCGCTGCGGGCCATCCTCGCGATCGATCCGAAGAATGATCTGGTCGAGCCGATCACCAACTGGCTGGTCAAGAACCGGCGCGGCGCACAGTGGAACAACACGCGCGACACCGCCATCAGCGTGCTCGCGCTCAACGACTATCTGCGCGCCTCGGGCGAACTCGCGCCGGAGATGGAATACGAACTGTTCGTCAACGGCACATCCATCGCGACGCGCAAATTGACCGCCTCTGATGCTTTGAGCGCGCCCAGCGTCTTCGCCATCGACCAGAATCTGATCAAGGATGGCGACAACCAGATTCACATCGTGCGCAAGGCCGGCACGGGCTCGATCTACTTCGCGGCGTCCAGCGAGTTCTACAGCCTGGAGGAGCCGATCCCGGCTTCGGGCAACGAGATCTTCGTCCGCCGCGAGTACTACAAGCTCGTTCCCACACCGACGCTGCTGGCGGGCATCGTGTACGACCGCCTGCCCTTGGGCGACGGCGACAGCGTCGCGTCTGGCGAGCGCGTCGAGGTCGTGCTCACCATCGAATCCAAGAACAATTACGACTACCTGCTCTTCGAGGACATGAAGCCCGCCGGCCTGGAAGCCGTGGCCGTGCGCAGCGGCGAGCCGCTGTACACGCGCGAGATGAAAAAGGGCGCGGTCGATCTGACCTTCGG
>CAZCGB010000040.1:0-11178 GCA_964498045.1 uncultured Isosphaeraceae bacterium | reverse complement strand
TGAGAAATCCATGGCCTTTAGATCAACCTCGGGCAGGAGCTGCTCGACCTGAGAAGCCGTCAACAACGTGCCGATCTCCTTGCCGCTGTCGCGCGTGATGATGGTGTAGCGCGGTCCGGCGTCAGTGGAGTAGATGGCGATGGTGTAGCGTCCGCTTTCGATTTCGCCGAGCGAGCGCAAACCTTCATGCGCGTTCGTGGAGCCGCGGTCATCAGCTTTGCGCGATTCGCGCGGCGACAAGACGCCATCCGCCGCTCGGGAGCGATCGGGCGAGAAGATGCTGGCCATGACAATGAACGCCACACCCAGGCCGAGCGTGACGGCAATGCGCTTGAAGATCTCGGGGGGCGGATGAATGCTCATTTCGCTGTTATCGGCAGGCCCGCGCGCGTGAATCAGTGCGACCTGAACCGCTTTGGCAATTCACCGTGTTCCCGGACTTCGTCCGCGATCGCCTGCGATTGGCTTGCCCCTTTACGGGAATCGCCTACCATGTCCGGCCCGCCGGCGGTCGTGATCGTCGGCCAAGTCCCCATCGTCTAGTCCGGTCTAGGACACCTCCCTTTCACGGAGGTAACAGGGGTTCGAATCCCCTTGGGGACGTTTGGTCTGAGGTGAGGACGATTCCGGGTCCTTTCCCGGCCTCGCCTACGGTCCAGTTCTCGCCATGGGCTCGATGCGGCTATCTTGAAGGGCGTCGATGACCACTTTGGACAGCCTTGCCATCACACCTGCGACGATCCCGCAAAAAACCGACGCAATTTCGTCCGCGTCGAGGCGCATGATCGCTGCCACCATCCTTGCGGTCTGTTGCATCGTTCTTGGAATAGCGGCATGGCTGGAACCTTCGGCGACGGGAATGGGAACGCATCAGCAACTGCGTCTGCCGCCATGCGGATGGATCGTCATGGCCGACTTGCCGTGCCCGACGTGCGGGATGACGACCGCATTTGCACACGCGGCGAACGGCAATCTCTGGCAGTCTTTTCGAGCGCAACCGCTCGGCTGCATTCTGGCGATTTTCACAGCGATGCTCGCGCTGGTCAGCGTCCATGTTCTTGTGACCGGTTCACGATTAGGCGCCGCGCTGGCCAACTTCTGGGGTCGCCGCATGGCGTGGACGCTTGCATTCGCGGTGGTCGCGGCGTGGGGGTACAAGATCGCCCAGCACAAAGGATGGATTTGATCGGAGTGATATGACTGAACAGCACGTTCAATCTCGACAGAAATTCCGCTACGTCTTCAACGGCTTCCTGCTGGCGTTGTTCTGTTTCGCAATGTCAACGCTTCTCACCGGCTGTACGGTGGCGAAACTCGCAGGCGCCATGGGCGGGGCCGAGGAAGCTCAGAAGCTCATCGAAGTCATGCCTCGATATACCGGGCTGGAGAATCACACCGTCGCGGTGGTCGTTGAGGCGGATTACGTCACCACATTTGAGCGACCAAGCCTCGTGCAGACGGTCGCCAGCGGCGTGACGTTTCGCATCGCCAAGTGGGTTCCCAATGTGCAGGTGCTTGATCCCACCGTCGTGCTGAATTGGCAGTTCAGCAAGCCACAGTGGAACACGCTTCCCTATGGCGAGATCGCCGCGCAACTCAATGTTGACCGCGTGGTGTTCGTGGAGATACTGGAATACCGATTGAACCCGCCCGGCAATCAATGGGTGTGGGAAGGCAACGCCGTGGCCCGTGTGGGCGTCATCGAGCGCGGCGGGCTCGATGCGGACACCTTCTCAGACACCTATGACATTTCCGCGAAGTACCCGGACGTGCAAGGCGTCACTCGTGAGAGCGCCACGCAGACCCAGATTGAAACCGGTCTCTTGTATGAATTCGTCAAGCATGCGGCGTGGCTCTTCCACCTGCACTACGAGCCGAAGCATCCTGATCAGTATCGCTCGGAACTTGACACGCCCAGCATGCAGGAGGTGAAACGTGCGACCGGCTCATGATCGCGACGGAACGCGTTCCGGACGCTGGTTGCGTTCGTTCGCCTTGGCGATCGAGGTTGCCGCATGCTGCGTCATTGGAGGTTGCAACATCGTCGCGCCGGTGGCGGTCCTTGTCGCACCGCCGCCGACGATTCCTGCGCAATACACGCTGCAGGATGTGCCGACGGTGGTGTTCGTGGATGATCGCGACAACCTGGTCAATCCGTCATCGCTCCGGCGTGTCATTGCCGACACCGCCAGTTCAGAGATTCTCGACGAAAAACTCGTGGCGATGACCATCAGCCCCCAGGATGCGATGCTCATCGCATCGCGCAGTGACCGCAACAACGCCCTCATGAACATCGAAGAGATCGGCAAGGCAGTCGGCGCGCATCAGGTGATCTACGTGAAGATCACGCAGTTCGCCGCGACTGAAGACGGCTTCACGCCCGTGCCTGTTGCCGCCGCAAGCGTCAAAGTGATCGATGTCGTGAACCACGCTCGCGTCTTCCCCGGATCGGAATCGTCTGAGGGCTACCCAGTTCGATGCACCGGCAAACCCGTGGACCCGACGATGTACTCGACGCGTGATTCGCGCCTGCAGATCTATCAGTCGCTGTCGGCCCAGCTCGGCAGCCAGATCGCCAAGGTCTTCTACAAGCATGAGTACAAGGAATTGGGCGAACACCTGAAATGACGCCGCATGCGCGTTCTGCACCTTCTTGATGTGAATTCACCGTGGGGCGGGCCATGCACGCAACGGCTTGTCGCGGACGTCATCGCTCGCTTGCAGCAACCCATGTTCGGCGGATGGGCCGTGCATGATGTGCTGCTGATCGGCAGTCGCCGTGACGCCATCGCGGCCATCGATTGCGGCCTGAGAGCGCTCGGGACAATCTGTCCGCTCGGTGCGAACCGCGGTCGGACGATCGCAGCGAGAACGCCGCTCGCGCGCTGGCTGCACGCTGCCCGCGCCTCCGGCGCGCCGCCGACGCTCATTCACTCGTGGACCTCCGCCACCGGCGCGCTCGCTGCGCTCGCCGCGCCGAAAATGCCGCGCGTCGTCACCATGCATGCGATGGCCGTTGACCCGCAATCGCCGCACCTGATTCCTCGCGCTCGCGTGCGGGAACGCTGGCTCCACGAGCATGGCCTCGCGCTCAATCAGTTCGTCCTCGGCATGCTCAGCGAACCGCCCGAGCGTTTTGATGCGCGGCAGTCGATGCATGTTGGTGCGCGGACAGGACTGTCCAGTCGCCGAGTCAGCATGGTGATGAGCGGTCGCACGTTCGGTCGACCGGAGCAAGAGCGATGTCTCGCGCAACTGGGCCTTGATCATTCGATTATTCAGGATGAACTGATCCTGCGCCCATGGGAAGTCGCGGCCGGGCTTGACGCCGCGCTCGTACTCGCGCCGTTGCCCGAGCCGTCGTCTTCAGGCAATGGCAATCGTCTGAACATGTCGGCTTTGCCGGCGCTGTGGGCGATTTCGGCGGGCGTCCCCATCATCGCGGAATCTCATGCGCCGTTGCAGGGATTGGTTTGCCACGAGCAGACCGGGCTGCTTGTGCCGCCGGGCGACATGAATCAGTCCTGCGATCGCTTGCTCCGCTTGTACGACGATCAGCAGTTTGCGCGGCAACTTTCCGATGCCGCCCGATCCAAAGCTCTGCAGCGATTCTCGATCGACCTCTTCTGCAGCCGCTTGACGGAGGCCTACCAACGGGCGCTTGCCGATGGCCGCGCCCAATACATCGATGTGGCAGCTATCGCCTGACCGGACAACGACCGCGACATCGGATTGGCCCTCAGATTGTTGAACAATCGTCAGGTCCGGCGCGCTAGAATCGGCTTCACCGTCGGTCCACCCCCCGCAGTCGGAGCCTGTCTCGTCAACATGCCTTGGCCGTTCAGATTGTTCAGAAGGATCACGCGGCAGCAGCGGATTGGCTCGCCTCTGCCGATGTTCGCGGCATTGGCGATTGGGATGACGATTGGCGACTTGGCGATTCGCGCGCAATCTTCACCAGTGGAGCAGCCACAAGCCGCTCGGCCGACGCCTCGCCATCGCCTGGGTGCGCAATCGCAGCCCGCGGTACATGTCATCGTGCCCGATGCGCCGCGCATCGCCACCCGTTATGCTGACGGTGTTCAGGTCAGCGTGCCAATCGAACACGTCTGGCGACCGATGTGTTTCTCGCAACCAGGCGCGCTCACCGAAGCGCAGTTGCTTGGCATCGCCGCGAACGCGATGAGCGAAGAGTCCGCTCGCACCGCGCCGGCCGTCGTGCTGCGGGGTGGGCCGCCCGATGAAGGCGATCTCGCCGGCGGCGGGCTGAACCTGGTCTTTGACACCGACGCAAGCGTGCCGGCCCAGGCGTCTGATGCGCTGGATCGCGTGGCGGCGTACTTCCATCAGCAGTTCGATGACGACATCACGGTCACGATCAACATCGAGTTCGACGGAACCCTGCCCGGCGGCGTGCTCGGCGCGACGAGCACATCGTTCACGAGCGCCACGTGGAACGCGTCGCGCAACGGCCTGCAGAACGGCATGGATGAGAGCGATCGGATTCAGAACAGCCTGCCGAGCAGCTCAACCTTTCCCGTGCGCTACAACGGCAACAGCGCGTTCATCACCAGCGAAACCCGCGTGTTCTGGACCGTCGCCAACTACAAGGCCACCATCGGATTCGTCGGCGGCGACGCCGGCTCCATGCGCTTCAACGACAACATCAGTTGGGATTACAATCCCGATGATGGCGTCAGCGGCTACTCGTTCGTCGATGTCGTCATTCACGAGGTCGGCCACGCGCTGGGCTTCGGAAGCGGAGTGGATTTCCGTGATCACGACATGGAGGCCCTGGACATCTTCCGCTTCCAGCGCACCGACGGGGCGTTCGACTACAACCCCGATTCATATGCCGAATTCAAAACCACGCCGCGCCTCTGCGACAAGAACCTGCCGAATAATGATGTGATCTCCGACATCATCTCCAACGAGTACAAGATGGAGGATGGCTACCCCTACCAGGCGAGCCATTTCTTCGACAAGTATCCGCCGATCGGGGTGATGGACCCGGTGTTGGGCCAGGGCCAGACGTTTGCGCCCAAGTTCTTCACGCCCGCGGACAAGCGCATGTTCGACGCCATCGGATGGGACCGGTAGTCGGCATCACCCAACGACAGCGTTTCGCAACCGGCAGTTGGTCAATCCTTGGGCACGGGATGAGAGGTCATTGCAACGTCCAATCGATGGCTTGTCATCGCCGGCGACGCTTGGTCAATCCGCCCAACAGCAGCAGCGCCACGGCCGAGGGCGCGGGCACGGCGGAGGCGGGGACTTTGTCGGATCCGCCATCGGCGAAGCCGCGGAAGCGCACGATGAAATCGAACTGGTTCGGGCCGCTCAAAAAGCTTGAAGCCGAAAGCGCGTTCGTGTCAGAAGCGGAAACGAGGAAGGTGAAGACACCCGTCGCACCGACAGCGATGCCCGCGTTCGGACTACCGCCGCCGAGGAAGTCGCCCCCAAGCGCCGCTCCCGCATCGTATGAGCCGAACGGTGCGCCGCTGCCAGGGCCGGTGCTGATGAACGGATGCGAACCGTTGATGAGCGACGCGGACGCGGCGACATCGACGCTGTCAATGTTGAACAGGAAGCCGGTGATGAGTCCGCCGTTCGCGCCCGGGCTGGTGTTGGTGAGCGTGATCACCAACGCGCCGAAGGCGATGCCGGGGGTGTAGTCGATCGAGCCGGTGAACGTGCCGAGTTGCTCGGTGCTGCTTGCAGGATTGGAAACGATGTTGATCAGGCTCGCATCGGCGGTGTGGCTGAGACCGAGCGAAGCGATGAGGCTAAGCGCAAGTATTGATGCGCGAGGGGAAAGCGCTGCGGACATGGTTCTCTCTTCTCTCTGCGGACGGTGTGGGTCGTCAGGCAAGTGTGCGTCGCACGCGCGTCGATGCAAATCGCATCTGCCGAATTGAGCGAATTCGGAGGCGTCGGATCGCTGGGGCCGCCACGCAGGCGATGCCGTTCGCCCATTTCGTCTGCCTTGCCGCCATGGACAGGCGGCGGTTTCAGACGGATTTTCTGATCGCGTGCGACCAGCCCCGAACCATCCCGTTGCCGCAAACGCGATGATTACCGGCCGATGCCGTTTCGGACCGTGACAGGCTTGTGATGCGGTGATGTGCCGGTTTCGACCGGCCGATACAGGATGGATCGGGGCCTGTTTGATCGCCCATCGAATTCACTTGCTCAATTGAGGAGCACGGCCATGAAGGTTCGCACCAACACCGTTCGTTTCGCCGCCCTGGCTCTCGTCACCGTCGCGCTTTCCGGCTGCGGCATGACCGTCAGCCGCAACGAGTCGTTGAACACCGCATTCGGCCCGGGCCAATCGCCCACGACGTATCGCGTTGGCGGCGAGCGTCCGGAATCTGAAAGCGGCAGCCGCGTCACGCTGATCCGCAGCGCCGATGTCTCCTCTGGTTGGAAGGGCGCCGCCACGGCTCCGGCCGCCGCGCCTGCTTCCGGCGCCGCACCGGCCGCGCCCGCCTCAGGCGAGCCCACCGGCAAATAACCGCCACTGATCGTTCGACAGATGGGAGAGGGATCAGGCGAACGAACGCAAAGCGGTCGTTCGCCTGTCACTGCGCGCAGCGAAATGCATCCTCATCCGATGCCGGGTGAGAGAAGCCGATGCGCGGCGTCGTGATACAGGCTCATCAGCAGGTCACGCGGCAGGGCGAAGCCGCGCAAGTGCGGTGCTGCCATGTCGTCGTACTTCGCGGGCTCGACCATCTTCAGGTCAGGGTCGGCGATCGGTGAATCGCCTTCATGCGATTTCTCCCACATCGTGCGCAACGCCCAGTACCGGCTCGCATACAGGTCGAACGCCTGCTCGGCGTTGCTGGCCTTGGCCGCCATCTCCTGCTTGCCCTCGGCGTGCAGCAGGTGCTCATCGGTGGTGACGATGTCCGAGCCGAACATGATGCGGCCTTTCCAGCGCATCAGGAATTTGAGGACCTCGCTGCGCGAATGCTTCGAGAGTTCGCGGATCATCCATTTCGCTGCGCTGGTGTCGAGATGCAGGTTGGCATGCCGTGTGAGCATGCCATCGAGATGCTCGAGGTCCTCAGGCGAGCCGCCCATGTGGGCCGCGATCCACGGCTGGCGGAAACGGTCGAGCAGCTCCTCCAGCGGCTCGTACTGCTGGCGTTTGGTGCCGAAGACTTTGGCGTCGGCGTAACGCGTCTTGAACCACGTATCGGGGTCGGCCACGTGCGTCATGAACATCATGCCCAGGTCGCTGGCGAGCTGCATCACGTCGATGCGATCGGGCGAGTTGAGCTTCATCACGGCCGGGTCGATGCCTTTCTGCAAAGCCAGTTCGATGCCGCGCGGCGCGGCCCAGAACTTCACGATGCGGCAGCCAAGCGCATGGAACTTCTCGATCCGCCGCATGAAGCCGGTGTGGAACTCGAAGCGGCGGTCCTCGCCGGCCCAGTTGGGGATGGCGATGAACTGGATGCGTTCGCCGAAGATCTCGCGCATCGCCGGCACCTGTTCGAGTTGCGTCATCGAGTAGATGGTCTCGACGCCGTAGATGTCGGCGGCGCGCTTGAAGATGCGCCCGGCCTTCTCGCCGGCGATGTGCGAATGGATGTCAATGATCGGGCACGGCGGCGGGCCCAGCGCCGCGGCGTCGGCGGCATAGTCCTGGCCGAAACGGTTGGAGGGGTTGACCGGACGCGCGGAGGCTGGAGCCGAGAGCATGGTCGATGGTATGACGCAGAAGCCATCAACGACGACCGACCGCCTATCGCGCCCAACCCGCCGATGACATCGGCGGCTTTATGATGCGGGGAATGTCATCAACCGCCGACCAAACCTCATCGCGCATCGACGGCGTGGTGCTCGCGCATGACTGGCTGGTCGGCCTGCGCGGCGGGGAGTGGGTGCTGGATCGCCTCGCGCTGCTATTCGGGCCGACGGACTTGTACACGCTGGTGAATGATGGGCGGTTCCTTACGGAGGCCATCGCGGCGTGCAACGTCATCACTTCGCCGTTGCAGAAGTTTCCGCGCGCAGCGGGCAAGTGGCGGCGGGCGTACCTGCCGCTGATGCCGTGGGCGGTGGGGCGGCTGCGCGTGCGAAACGATGTGCGGCTGTTGATCTCGACGTCGTCGTCAGTGATGAAATCGATCATGCCGCCAGAAGGCGTGCCGCATCTCTGCTATTGCCATTCGCCGGCGCGATACATCTGGGAACAGACCGAGCAATACGCCGGCGGCAGCGGGGGATGGCTGCGCTGGGTGGGCTTGCGCGCGGTGCGGAAACGCTTTCAGGAATGGGATCGCCGCATGGCGAATGACGGGAGAGTCACGAAGTTCATCGCCAACAGCGCGCACACGGCTGCGCGCATTCAACGCTGTTACGGCCGCGACGCGGTCGTGATTCATCCGCCCGTGCGGACCGAGTTTTTCACACCCGACGAGTCGACCTCGCGCGAGGATTGGCTGCTGGTGGTGGCGGCGCTGGAGCCGTACAAAAAGACCGACATCGTGATCGAGGCGGCCGCACGCGCGGGTTGGCGCTTGAAGGTGGTGGGCGGCGGTTCGCAATTCGAATCGCTGAAACGCCTCGCTGATGTCTCCCGAGCCTCAAGCCCCAAGCCCCAAGCCACTTCCGGCATCGAATTTCTGGGGCGGGTCGATGACGCGACGTTGCGCGATCTCTACCGCCGTGCGCGGGCCCTGGTGTTTCCGCAGGTGGAGGACTTCGGCATCATCGCCGTGGAAGCGCAGGCGTGCGGCTGCCCGGTGATCGCGTATGAAGGCGGCGGAGCTCTGGAGATCGTGGCGGATGAGACGGGCGTATTCATGCACGAGCAGACGCCAGAAGCTGTGATCAGGGCGATGCACGAACTGGAATCGCGGGCCATCGACGCCAGCGCGTGCTGTGCGAACGCGCTGCGTTTCAATGAGTCACGGTTTGATGCGGCGATTCTGCGGGAGGCGCGCGCGCTGATCGAATCGCGCAGCTGAAGCGCGATTCACGCAGTGAACGCAGCATGCGAATTCAATGCGCTGGCGTGGAACCGTTTCCGCCGTATTGCACCGCAGGCACGCCTTGGTTGATCACGGCGCCATGATGCACTTGGCCGACGTAGATGCGGAAGTCGGATTCAAGTTCGATGTGCCGGATGATCTCGCAGTCGAGATAGGTCATGGCGCGATCGACGATCGGAGCGCCGCTCGGAGAGACCGTCGTCATCATCGCGACAAGCGGGTCTTCCTCAGGCATCTCGGCCGTGTGGGTGAACTTCCGCAGCAGGAAGCGGTCGCTTTCGCTGATCTGGCACAGCGCGAATGAGCGGCTGTTGCGAAGCAGGGGTTCGATGTGCTGGCCGCGGCTGATGGCGACCATGACCATGGCGGGATCGTCAGAGCAAGGCTGCACCCATTTCACAAGCACCGCCCCTGCCCGGCCATCGCATGCGGCGGTCATGACGAACAGCCCGCCCGGAATCTGAGCCATGGCGCGGGCGATGTCGGATTTGGAGTGCCTGGACATGACTTGGATCGCGACTGCAGACAGATTTATTCAGCTGGCGTGCGTGGCCAATCGCCTCGAGCAGGCGCCAGCACGCGGAAACCGCCATTCCCATGTCACCTGCATCGACTAAGCGAGGGGTGAAATCGCCGTGGACAACCTGTGCATGTCGACATTTTTCTCTACGCGATTCTTATCGGAAGTTTGTGCTTCCCAAGGATTTACGCAAGATTCTTCTAAATGGGGATAACTGGCCGTTGGGTTATTGTGGGGCAAAGTGTTGCAAAATACCGTTGCTTGGGTTACCTTCCCCGCGAAGTCACCCGAGGTCCCATGCGTGCTGTTTACCGGCGAATACGAACACACCATCGACACGAAGCAGCGGCTGGCCATCCCAGCCGAGGTTCGTGGTCAGTTGGAATCGGAGAAGCACAGCGAGATTCTGTATCTCGCGCCGGGGTTCAACGGCACGCTCTGGCTCTGGCCGGAGAAGACGTTCGAGCGCATGACTTCTGCGGCCGAAGCCACGCTGCTTCCGGGCGAGGAGATGATGCAGTTCGAGGAGTTGATCTTCCCGCAGTCGCGGCGGTTGGAAATCGACGGATCGGGCCGCGTGCGCATTCCGCTGGACATGCTCACCGAGTTTGGTCTGGGCGAGACCGTCGTCATTCTCGGGATGAAGGATCATCTCGAACTGCGCGATCCGGCCGAGTGGAAGCAGCAGCGTCAGCAGAATCTCGCCAAGCGGCGCGACATCATGTTGCGGGCGCGCGAGGCGCTCAAAGGCAGCGATCAGGTCGATCGAAGAAGCAACGGAGGTGGAGGGTAGAAAGATCTCCCGCGAGCCGGACACGGCTTGCGGTTGATTCGCTCGCAGGACACGGACGATCAATGCGAGCATGGACACAGACAAGGACGGTCGCACGCTTCGGCACGGATGCCCTTTTGAATTCGGTGGACAAACCGCTTCTGACCACTTCACGCATCGCACGGACTCGCGATCGTGGCGTGGAGATGGCGGTTGCCTTCCCTGACAGGCGAAGGGAAAGACGAATGCAGGCTCTTGCGGTTGGACTGAAACAGATGTGATTCAAAACGCCGGCCAAGGATGGCCGCGCGGATCGATGGCGAGGCCCGGCACGGATCGCTGGGTCATCCCGTCACACGGCTTGGGCGCCTGCCCTCGCCAACCGAACCGGTTACCGAGTGTTCACGCGCATTCGGTAACCCTTGCCAGGATCGTGAAAGTCAATCGGCGCGGGACGTCGCGCATCACGCCGACGCCCCGGCACGAATGAGTTCATTGTTCCGTGCCAGATGGCCGTATCTGGCCGACAACCGACGGCGGCGATGCGATGATCTGATCAGCGACTTCGCGACGATGGACTTCGATGTTTCGTGGGAAAGCGAACGCCAGTCGCACGCGATCACCTTTGATCGTGGCGATGCGGACGACACCGATGGGATTGGCGGGGTCGCCGATGACGACTTCTTCCCCTTCCCGCCTTGTGATGACCAGCATGGTCGCGGACCTCCTGCCCTTGCACGGCATGCGCTTGCGAAACAGCGTGCGCATTCGTGCGCACGCCCACCGCCGTGCAGCGTATCAGAATTGCGTTCCGACCCCCAAGTCCTAATTCGCGATTTTTGGAGAATGTTGGGTATGAATTCGGTGGTCAGAAACTG
>CAZCGB010000039.1:0-11197 GCA_964498045.1 uncultured Isosphaeraceae bacterium | reverse complement strand
TTGAAGGACGATCCGTACCTGATGACGCTCGCGGCGATCGACGAGTGCGTGCGCAATCTCGTGTGCGTCGGAGCTGATGCATCGCGCATCGCCATCCTCGACAACTTCTGTTGGCCGTCGTGCAAGGACCCGAAGAATCTCGGCTCGCTGGTGCGTGCCGCCGAGGCGTGCTACGACGGCGCGAAGGCGTATCGCACGCCGTTCATCTCCGGCAAGGATTCGCTCAACAACCAGTTCACCACTGAGGACGGCCGGACGATCCAGATTCCGCCCACGCTGCTGATTTCGGGAATGGGCATCGTGACCGATATCCGCCAGTGCGTGACGATGGACGCCAAGCGCGCCGGCAACTTGCTGATCCTCGTCGGCGAAACGGATGCGCGCATGGGCGGTTCGCACTATCAAATGCTGTTCGATCACGTGCGCGATGCCGCCCTGCCCGTGGTGGATCTGCAACAAGGCCCGCGCACCGCGGCGGCTGTGGCGGCGGCGATCGCCTCGGGCTGCGTGCGCAGCGCGCATGATTGCAGCGAAGGCGGCATGCTGGTGGCGGCTGCGGAGATGGTTTTCGCGGGCGATCTGGGCGTGCGGCTCGATCTCACCATGCAGCCGAAGGCCGGTGATTTGGACATTCTCGCGCGATGCTTCGCCGAGACGCCGAGCCGGTATCTGCTTGAAGTCGATCGCAGGCATCTCGATGGGCTCGATCGCGCGATGCGCGGAGTGTCCTACGCGATCGTCGGCGAGTTCAATGATTCCAAGCGCCTGTCGCTGGCCGACGCCGACGTGGAGATGGAAATCGAAGCGTTGCGCGACGCGTGGACCCGCACGCTGAATTGGTGACCCGGGAAATGCTCCGCTCCGTGCGCCGCCCGCTAAACTACGGGTGATGCACTCGAATCCATCGGCCCTGGTCATCACCGCCGCGGGGATCAACTGCGACCTTGAACTGGCGCATGCGTTTGAACTCGCCGGTGCGCGGGCGGAGCCGATCCATCTGAATCAACTTGTGCGAGAACCATCGCTCATCGAGCGGTTCGATCTCATCGGCATCCCCGGCGGATTCAGTTTCGGCGACGCGGTGGCGGCCGGTCGCGTCGCCGCGGCGATCATGCGGCAATCATTGTGGGACGCGCTGGTCGGCGCGGTGAAGCGGAACGTGCCCATCATTGCGCCGTGCAACGGATTTCAGATCGCCGTGCAGCTGGGACTGCTGCCCGGACCGATGCGGGACGAGCGCTGGCCCGATCAGCCGCCGCAGCCGACTGTCGCGCTGGCGAACAACGCGTCGGCGCGATTCAGCGACCGCTGGTGCCGCGTCGAAATTCCCGGCAACACGCGCTGCGTCTGGACGCGCAACCTGCGCCTCTTGACCTGCAACTCCACGCTGCCCATCGCGCATGGCGAAGGCCGGCTCCTGACGGGCGACAACGCCCTGCTCGAACAACTCGAATCCGCCGGCCATGTCGCGCTGCGTTACGCGCACGATGACAATCCCAACGGCTCAATGGCCGACATCGCCGGCATCTGCGATGCAACCGGACTGGTGTTCGGCCTCATGCCGCATCCCGAACGGTTCACGAGCTGGATGCAGCACCCGACATGGACGCGAATGGATCGCTCCGCGCTCGGGCGGGAAACGCCGCTTGGCCTGCAGATGTTCAGGAGCGCGGTGGAATACGCAAGGGAACAGACCGGATTCAACCGGCCTGATGAAACGAACAGAAATGTGGAAACCCAGATTCTGAACCAGCCTCTTCGGATTTGAAGACATCTGTCCTCGTTTCTCTCCAACAAGTACCTGCGGTTCCGTCGGTTGATGGGTGGTGGCGCGCCGTCGATTGATCGCGATGTGCCGTGCGCGCACTGTGGCTACAACCTGCGCGGGTTGAGCGCCGGCCGCAACTGCCCGGAATGCGGACGCGCGATTCCGTTCGACTTCGAGACCGCCGCGGATCCGTTGCTGGCGGGGTCCTTCGAGCGCCGCTCGATGACCAAGTGGGGATTGACGCTCTTGTTCGCCAGCGCACTGGCGTTTGCAATCCTGCGTGTCGCGTGTGCCGCAACATGGTCGATCGCGTACTGGCCGCCGCTGGCTGCGTACGCAGGTGCGTGCGTGCTCATCGCGCTCGCGTGGAGCGTGGGGACGATCGTCGCGACGCCACATTCGATGGACCTTGGTCGTCCGGTCTGGAGTGTTCGATGGATCACGCGATGGGTCGCGCGCTGCACGCAGGCGCTGTGGCTGCCCGCCGCGGTCTTCGGGCTCTTGGCGACGCTGGCCGGGCCGCTTTCCCTGCCGCGGCAATCAATGATTGACCTGTCGCTGTCGTTCTCGGTCGCCGCCGGCATGGGCTGGCCGCTCTTCGCATTTCTGTTGCATGAAGTTGCTTTGGAGATCGATCTTGATGATGCGCCGCGGCGGATCGGTATTGCGATCTGGACGCTGCCGATTCTGACGATCGTCTTGATGTTCCTTCCCCTGCGCATGTTCTTCTTTGTGCTCGCGCTGACAGCTCCGCTTGTGCTGGCCTGGGGCTGGTATCTCGTCGGGTTCTCGCGCGGACTTTGGGAAATGCGGCAATACGTCGCGTGGGGCGTGCGGTCGGGCCTGGAATCGGTTGACCGCGAATCGCGCATCGCGCACAAACGAGCTGAGCTGGAGCAGGCGGCAAATGCGATGGTTCGTCCATTGCCTGTCCCACCTCATGCGCCCCCGACAACACCGGGGCCCACGCCGGCGCGGCGATGGCGTTGAGCGACGCGCAGCAAACGCCGCTTCGGGCGCAATTTCTGCGAGATGTCGAGCACGGATCCGCAGGCGCGATGCGTCGAGCGCAACGTCCGCCGCGTTTATTGCCCGAGTGACGAGCCGTTGTCGATCTGTTGGCGGAACGCCGATTCCGGGCGCGAGGATTGCAGATGGTCTGGCATCGTCCGCTTTCAACTCGCCACGCCCTGGAGCGTCTCGCATGCACATCTCCTCCGATCGACTCGCTGACCTGACGGCCTTCGCCTCCCGATCTGCAAACTGCAAGGGCAAGCAGGCGGAGATCGCCATCGGATCGAACGCCGCCTCCTTGGACATCCCCGCGATCAAGGTCAAATCGAATTGCGGCGAACCGGGCGGCGACGTCGACCTCCAGCTTGAGAAACTCACCAAGCAATGGGGCCAGGCGGGCTCGCCCTTTGACGTCGACGGCAACGGCGCGGTAGACGTCGCAGACCTGCAGTCCATGGTCTCTGGCTGGGCGCAAGCGGTTGACGCGAGCTCCGGCACCCCTGCAGCAGAGGCGATCTCAAGCGCAGCGCCATCGGCTCCGCAATCAACGACGATGAACATGGTGCAGAACATCAGCGACATCGTCGCGAACTGGGGACAGCCGGGCACATCCTTCGACATCAATGGCGATGGCACGGTCAACGTGCAGGACTTGCTTCAGGCGATTCAGATGTTGAGTCAATCACAGGGCGCCGCACCGGCAGCCACGTCCTCCGTGGCAACAGACACGGCCGACGCAACCGCACCGGTCGCGGCAGCCGAACTTGCCGAAACGCCGACGCCGGCGCAAACCGAAACAGTTCAAGCCGCCGAAGTTCTGTCGCCTGCGCAGCCGACTCCCGAGGCGGTTCCCGTCACCGGGCCGATGCAGGGGCCGCACGCGGTGCTGAACATCACGCAACTGGTGGCGCAATGGGGTCAATCCGGCACAAGCATGGACATCAATGGCGATGGCATGGTGAACACCGCGGACCTGTTGCAGTTGATCGCGCAGATCGGCGGGTCCAACAGCCCCGGCGGCGGTGAGGCCGCGCCGGCCGGCGCGCCGCCTGTCGCTGATCTTGCCGAATCACGCGTGGGCGAGAGCGTCAAGCCGGAGACGTTAAGCGGCCTGACCGACGGACGAATGCACAAGCTCAGCAAGGCGTTCATCGAACGATTGACCGCCGCTGGCTACGCCGACGCCCCGCCGACGAACATCCGCGACTTGGTCGCCAAGCTGAACCTCATGCCCGCCGACAATCAGCGATTGCTCGCCGCACTGCAGAAGCAGTATCCCGAAGGCCTGGGCGTCAATCTCCGGGCGTAAGCGACTTTCGCCGCTAGGCTCGTTCCGCGGCGATATTGAAACACAATCAAATCGACCGCCACGGCTTGACGCGCTGTGGCGGTTTCTTGTTTCCTCTGCTTTCCGGTTTCCTGCCCGTTCTTCAGGGCTGGAGGCTCTGCCGCACGCCGCCTCGCTTCGCGGATTCGACAATGCGTTCCGCGGTGCGAACAGCCGCGAACCCGGCTTGCGCATCCACCGTCGGGCGTCGCCCGCTGCGTACTGCGCCAAGGAAATCCTCCATCTGCAGCTTCAGCGGTTCGCCTCCTGAAACCGCCAGCGGCTCCACGCGCACCAGGTCCAGATAGTTCGTGGATGACAGGTCCTCGCCCGCCTTCAACCGCGCACGAAGCTCGGCAAGCTGCGCCGCGTTCGCGTTCTTGCGCACCACTGTTCCGCTTCGCGCGACGAAGTCGGCTGAGACATACGCGCTCTGCGAAATGATCCGGATCTTGCGCTCGGTCTTGAGCGCCAGGCGGCTGGCGGTGACGTTCGCCGTGCAGTGCAGACCGCCTTCGAGCTCAAAGGTCAGTCGCGCGTTGCAGACATCCTCCGCCTCGCCCAGCACGCTCACTGCGCTGGCTTGCACGTCCACTGGTTCGCGGCCGAGCAGCATCATCAGCAAGTCGAGATCGTGGATCATCATGTCCAGCACGACGCCGACATCGACGCTGCGGAAGGTCATCGGGCTGATGCGCGTCATCTCTATGAACTGCGGCCGCAGGTCCTCGACGGCCCGGATCGCGAGCATGACCGGGTCGTAGCGCACGACGTGCCCCACCTGCAGCACCGCTCCGGAGCGCTCGGCCGCCTGCGCGATCGCGCTGGCCTGCGCCGCGTCGGGCGCGAGCGGCTTCTCGATCAGGCATGCTACCTTCGCGGCCAGCAGCGGCTCAGCCGCGGCCCGGTGATGGATCGTCGGCGTCGCGATCGTCACCGCATCCACGCCTGCGCGCAGAAGGTCATCCACGTTCGTGAAATGCGCTCCGCCCCATTCATCCACCACTTTCCGGGCATTGTCAGCGTTCACGTCCACCACACCCACGAATTCCGCGGACTGGTCCTGGGCGTACAGCCGCGCATGATGCCGACCCATTCGACCGACCCCGACAACTGCACAACGAAGTTTGCGATCGGTCATGGGCGAGTCACCAAATCAGGGAATTCACCGCTGTGTCGCCGTGAATATTGAAGACAACAATGCCAGCACATGCTGGCGTCGATCAGTGTAGCGTGGTGGGTGTCAACGCCAACGATGTCTCCACGCACTGTGCGTTCAGTCGTGATTTCACACATGCCCGCGTCGCGCACGTTCGCGGTCCATTGTGCGAACGGTCTGTTCAACCTTCGCATCGTGCTCGGCCTGCCGCTCAGCACGCCGCTCGCCGCGCTGGCGGTGTTCGTAATTGTGCACAATGCTGAGCGTGACGCTGCTGGAGAGCGTGATCAAGGCGTACGGGAAAATCCCGACGCCGATCAGCCAGATTCCCAGGACCCCGAATCCGAAGCGATTCATGCCGGGGATGGGGATCAGGGGCAGGCCCGTGAACAACAGCAGCGTGCAGATGGGGATCGACCACTGGGCCCAGTTGAAGAGGTTCTCGGCGGTGTCATCGCGGGCCCAGTTGCTCAGGCGTTCCAGCAGAACGGCCAGAATCATCATTCCGATGACTCCAGCGATGACCCCCGCGCCGATGCCGAATTGCATGAGATTGCCGGCTGGAGCACTGACGTTCAGCTCAACTCGAAGCAAGAGAAGTGCCGCAGCAAGCACCCAGCCCCATTGCAACCAGCGAGCCGCCTGGCGCATCCTGCCGCGACGGGAGAACCCGCGGGAAGCCGCCTGCGGAAGGCCGAGCGCCGGAGTCAGCCACACGACCGCGCCGAACCACAAAACGCTCAGGGGCAAGAACGCCCAGCGCGACCACGCGTGTTGCCAGCCGGGAAAACTTGGCGCGATGGTCAGCGCGATCGCCAGCGCGAGGATGATGGTGGCTGACCAGCAACCTCGGATCACGATGAGGATGACCGAAGGCGGCGCGAGGGACAGGGGATCGTCGATTTCACCGAACGCCGCACCGACGGTGGGCATGCCGCATTCGGGGCAGGGAATGCCGAGTCGCAGACCGCGCAGGTTGTATCCGCAGGCGGGGCATTCGCGATCGGTTTCGATCACCGCGTTATTCACCGCTGCGTTGCGCAGGTTGTGCGGATCAGGCGCGCGGATGGCCATGCGTGGGAATCGTATCGGGGAATGGACGGCTCGGAGACTTGAATGCTTGATGAGAGGGGCCGGCTCTCACATTCTCACAGTGCGCCGGCAGTCAACTCTTCAAGCCTCAAGCCTGCTTCCCCCATCCTGCGCGCGGGGCAGGTCGCGGCGGCGCGAGCACGTTGACATCCTTCGGCCGTGAATCAGCAAGCGCAGGATCGAGCCCGCGCCAGCCGTGCGCCACCAGGTACATCTCCGTCGATTCGCTGCGCGAGGCCTTGGGCTTGAAGCCCTTCGCCTCATCGAACAGTTTCTGCAGCCGCCGCACCAGCTCCATGTACGCTCCGCCTTCGAAGACCTTCATTACCAGATGTCCCCCCACGCGCAGAAGCGATGGGCATTGATTGAGCACGCTTTCGCACAGGCGCACTGATCGAAAGTGATCGCCTTCGGGGTCGCCGGTGGTCTTCGGCGCCATGTCGGAAAGCACGACATCGAATGCGCGCGGCGCCGCGCCGGCGCCGACGATCTCGGCCGCGGCATCCATCAGCTCCTGGGCAGTGGCCTGCGTGAAATCGCCCTCGATGGACATGACGTTGCTCGCGATTTTTCGTCCGATCGGCAGCAAGTCAATGCCGACGACCGCGCCGCCCCCCCGGCCTTCACCGACCCGCTTGGATGCGACCTGCAGCCAGGACCCCGGCGCGCACCCGCAGTCGAGCACGCGATCGCCCTTTCGCATGATGCGCTTGCGCTCATCGATCTCAAGCAGCTTGTACGCGGCGCGCGAAAGATAGCCCTCCTCCTTCGCCTGTCGAAAATAATGATCCTGCACTTCGCGCATGTGCCGGGAGCATAGCTGGGCCCCGGGTGACGCAGCGCGGGCGGGTGGACTTAAGTCCCCTCGGGCTGGGTGGCAGCCGCGTCAGTTGACTCAGGCGTCGGCTCGACGACCGGCTCTTCCTTCTCAGCCTTGGGGTGGCTGGGCATCAGGATGGTCTTCTCGTTTTCTGCCAGCACGGAGATCTTGATGTCGCCGTTGGTCGTGCGGAAGACCATGCGATTCGTGCCGTTGTTCAGCCAACCCTTGAACTGATCGCTGTTGACGGCTCCCTCGATGCGCATGTTGCCGAAGCGGATGTCGGCGCTGACCTTTCCGCCGATGGTCTGCGCATCGAACGCCGCGGTGCCTTCCCCGCGCATGCGGAAGATGATGTCGCCGTTGCGGTTGATGATCGTCACCGGCTGCAGCATGGCGAGGTTGGTGCGGACGCTTGCGGTGCCGTTGGAGGTCTCGACATCCACCATGCCCTCGATGTGCGTGGCGGTCACGTCCCCGTCGCTTGTGTGCACGGTCATGCCTTCGATCGCCGGCGCCTTCACGTACACATGGGCCCGCTGCAGGTACGGTTCGGCGTTTGAGGTCTCGGTGCGGATGCGCAGCGTCTGGCCAAGCTCGCCCTTGGAGGTGTCGGCGGCGACGATCTCCACCGACGCGCTGATGTCGGCCAAGGAGGCCTTCGCCTCCTTGGAGCGGCCGAAGCCATGCTTGCCTTCGCGCACGATGATGACTTCGCCCTGCGTCAGTTTCGGGTCCGCTTCGACGGTGACATCGCCCGCGAACGACTCGACGTCGAGCGAGATCGGGCCTTCGAGGTCGAGCTTGAGCGGATCGTCGGAGACGCGCTGATTGCTCCAGTCGCTGGGATTCAGCGACGCCCAGCCGGGCTTGCTCGAACCGCAACCGGCCAGCACGAGCGCGGCGGCGAAGCAGCCGACGAAAGCGAGGTGAATTGCGGACGAGGGGAACTTCATGCGCGGGCTCCTTCGGACTCGATGCAGGGCGATTGTATCGGCAGAATCGTGATCGGTGCCAAGGCCGAGTCCGGCGTTTCCCATCTAACCCGGACGGGATTCATCGGTTGAATCGCGTATCGTGAGTGCGCACAGTCTCGTCTGCAAAGGCCTTCGCATGATCCGCACGCTCAGTTCAATCGTCGCTGTCCTGTTGATGTCGGTGAGCAGCAACGGCGCGGCAGCCGACGTTTATCACATTCGGCTTGACCCCGCGGCGCGCAGCGAGCCTGCGACGGGGCGCGTGGTGGTGTTCTTCGTGACCGAAACGGAAAGGCCCTACGATCGCGTCGATCCGATCGAAGCGCCGTTCTTCGCCCATCCGCAGCCGATCGCATCGGTCGCCGTGAAGGACTTCAAGGGCGGCGATGTCGTGACGCTCGACGGCGCCTCGCTCGCCTGGCCGGAGTCGGTGGACAAGCTCAACGGCAAGGTGCGTCTGCAGGCGATTCTTGACGCCGATCAGCTTGAACGCTCGCACGAGCAGGGCACGGGCAATGTGTACAGCGATGTGGTCGTCGCCGAGGTTTCCTCATCGCGCGAGGACACGATTGACATCGCGCTGACGCATCGCATCGACCAGCGCAAACCGCGTCCTGAAAGCGATCACCTCAAGTGGGTGGAGCTGAAGAGTGAGATGCTCAGCAGATTCTACGGCCGCGACGTCTTTCATCGCGCCGGCGTCGCGCTGCCCCGGGGCTGGGGCGATCCGCTCTGTCCGCGAAAGGAGTGGCCCGCGGTGTACTGGATTCCTGGCTTTGGAGGCCGCGATGAGGAGGCGGCTGAGTACGCCGACATGCTGATGACCGATGGCGTCGAGGACATCGCGCCGATCGCGGTGTACATCTGTCTTGACGCCGACGCTCCGCTGGGGCATCACGGCTTCTGCGACTCTGACAACAACGGCCCGCGCGGCGAGGCGCTCGTCAAGGAGTTCATCCCCTACCTGGAACAGCGATTCCATCTCATCGCCAAACCCGAGGCCCGCATCGTGACAGGGCATTCCTCGGGCGGATGGACTTCGCTCTGGCTGCAGTTGTCGCATCCGGAGACGTTCGGCGCATGCTGGTCGAGATCCCCCGATCCTGTGGATTTCTCGTGCTTCCAGATGACCGACCTCTACGCTGAAAGCAACATGTTCGTGATGCCCGATGGTTCCGAGACGCCCTCATACCGCGGCTGGGCGTCATCGGCCGGGCCGAGCGTGCTGATGACCGCGCGGCAGGAGAATGGCATGGAGCATGCGATCGACCCCGACGGCCGCAGCGGCCAGCAGTGGGATGCTTGGGAAGCGATGTTCAGCCCGCGCGATGAGGCGACGGGACTGCCGAAACCGATGTTTGATCCGATCTCCGGCGTCATGCACAAGGACGTCATTGAGCATTGGAAGAAATACGACATGGCCAGGCTTATCGAGAGCGACTGGGCGAAGTTCGGCCCGATCATGCTGCAGCGCGTGCGCCTGGCGGTGGGCGATGAGGATTCGTATTACCTGAATCGCGCGGTTTCGAAGTTGCAGGAGAAGATCGAGGCGTTGCAGATGGAACACCCGGTTGAGACTGGCGACGGATACATCCTGATCGTGCCCAGGGCGGACCACGGCAGTGTGATCCCCAAGACATACCAACGTTGGAACGAAGAGATGCGCACGTACCTGCAGAAGCGCGGCATGCAGAATGCTGACAAGCCCGAACCCGCCACGAAGCCCGCCGCGTCGAAAACGCCATGAACCTGATTCTCGAACGATCGCTCGATCACAACACCCACGCCACGCGCGCATTGCTGGAGGCCTGCCGCCCGCTCTCGACGGAGCAGTTCCATCAGCGAATCGACATCGGTCTGGGCTCGCTGCACGACACGCTGCGGCATGTCATCGGCGCGATGATCCGCTGGTCGGACCGCATTTCGCAGCGCGAGGTGCGGCCGTCAATCGAGAAGAACCCGCAGCCGCTCTCAGTCGATGACATGATGAGACTGCTGGAACAAGGCGATCGTGAGTTGCGGGCCGCGGCAAAGGACGCGGAGGCTGGCCTCGATCAGACGATCACCGTGCAGTTCACGCCCGAATACCCGGTGATGCGCTTCACGCGCGCCACCGCGCTGGTGCATGTTTGCACGCATGGCGTGCATCACCGCGCGCAGGCCCTGAACATGCTGCGGCGGCTGGGGGTGAACGATCTGCCTGGACTGGACGCACTGGCGCTTGAATACGCGCATTAGAGTCAAGCGGACTGAAGTCCGCCGGCCGGCCAAGTGCTGCGCACTCAGTTCTTCTGTTCAAGCGGGCTCTGGGCCTTGAGCATGTCCTTGAACTTGCTGCGCACCTTGTCCACCTTGGGCAGCGCGACGCCTTGCACATATCCCTGCATCGGGTTGTTGCACACGTAGTTCTGGTGATACGTCTCGGCGGGATAGAACGCCTCGGGCTTGAGCGGCTCAAGCGTGGTCACGATGGGCTTGCCGAACGCCTTCGCGTCGGTCAGGTCTTGGATGAACGCCTGCGCGATCTGCTTCTGCTCCTCATTGAGGTAGAAGATCGCGCTGCGATACTGCGTGCCGTGATCCGCGCCCTGCTGATTGAGCGAAGTCGGATCGTGCGTCGCGAAGTGGACTTTCAGCAGTTCCTCGAAAGTGATCTTCAACGGGTCATACACGATCTCGACGGCCTCGGCGTGGCCGGTCTTGCCAGTGCAGACGGATTTGTAGTCGGCCGTGTCCTTGTTTCCGCCCGCGTAGCCGGAGATGACTTCCTTCACGCCTTCGAGTTCCTCGAACACCGCTTCAACGCACCAGAAGCAGCCACCCGCGAACACCGCCTTCGAGAGGTTCGCGTCGGCCGGGGCGGACGTCACCTGCGGTTTCGTGCTCGCTGCGGGCTTCGCATCCGCGATCGGATCAGCGAACTTCTTCAGGTCCGCCTGCTCAACAAAGATCATGGACTCTGAATTCAGGCAGAATCGCAGACCGGTCGGCCTGGGCCCGTCGTCGAACACGTGGCCGAGGTGGCAATCGCATCTGGCGC
>CAZCGB010000038.1:0-11245 GCA_964498045.1 uncultured Isosphaeraceae bacterium | reverse complement strand
CACCTGCCCCAGCCGTGCTGATCGATGGCGCCCTGGATCTGCTCTGCGGAATCATCGCCGGAGTCCTGCTCGATCACCACGGCGTGCCGATCCTCGAATGGCGCGATCTCGTCTACGAGCGTGCGCAGACAGTCAATCGTCAGGGCTGGCTGGCGGTAGTTCAGGATGACAACGGCAAGACGCATCATCAGGGTGCTGTCGGGTGCGATCGCAGACAACTCAACATGTGCTGCACACGATTGCTCATGGTGTGCTCGAAGGTGTGCCGGGCCGCGAACGCCACGGCGTTATGGGACGCGGCGGCGATGAGATCGCGGCGGTGACTGAGATCGGCAATCTTCGCCGCAAGCGTGATCGGGTCATCCAAGGGCGTCACCCAGGCCGTTCCGCCCGCATCCGCGGCTTTGGCAAGCCCCGCCAACGCCTCGTTGTCGTAGCCGACGATCGGCACACCACAAGAATAGGTCTCCAGATACGTGCACGACGGATCGCCCTGGCGGTGGCAGCAAACGAACAGGTCGATCTCGCTGGCGATGAACGGCAGCAACTGCTTCTCGAAGTCCAGTACGCCGCGAACGCGCACTTGATACGGCGCGTATTCAAGGGTAAAGCTGACGACGTCGTCGCGGATCTTCCGTTCTAGCGAACCGCCGCCGCAAATGTCCATGATGAAGGGAATCTTGTGGCGTTTGAGTTCAGCCGCCACCACTGCAAGATGATCCGCCCCCTTCATGGCGATGAGCCGGCCGCTGAAGGCGAGGCGCAGCGCTTTGCCGCGCTGCAGTTCCGACAGGCGTGCCTCGAGAGTGGCTGGCGCGACGAGCTGGTTGGATCGAACGCGCGTATCGAAATACAGCAGGCAACGTTCGTTGAGCGCCTTGTACGCGTCGTACGTCGGAAAGCCGTTGCATTGCACGCCAGCGGCTTTGCGCACAGCTTCGCGATAGGCAGTCTCCAGGCGAGTCGTCCAGCCGCGCCGACGCCAGCGGAGGATGGGATTGCGCGTTTCCGCGTAGACGATCTGCTGCCGCGTCTTGACCGAGTATTCCGTCACGTACACGAGCGGCACGCCAGACTTCGCGCACAATTCCGCCAAGCACACGTGCTTGTCCACAAGCGCAGCGAGCATCAGATCAGCCGACTGAATTGCGGACAGAAACCGCCCTTCATCGCGCCCAGGGCCTTCGATCCAATTCAGTGCGAACGGTAACTCGGACGGATGCACTTCAATGTGATCCAGATTGCTGTCGCCATGCGCGACGCGCTGCACCCACACCCCGACGGACCCAGGCCAGGACTTGCAATATTCGCGGACGCCATCCAGAAATTTTCGCGTGAGCACGAACGATCCATCAGCCTTGCCCGGCTGCGCGGTCATGGCGGTGCAGATCACCAGTCGTGGCTGGGCGACATTGCTGCGTGGAGAGTTGGGGTCCTGGGCGATCATTGCTGCGATGGGTGCGTTGGATTCATGTCGTGCCGCCAAGCGTTGCAGCATGCGACTCGCGGAACCCGGCCGCGCCGCCCGTGCCAGCCATCCGCCGCGCCTGCTCATGCATCGCGTGCTGCTGGGCCATCATCATCGTCATGTATTGCTGCTGCATTACGCGATAGCGGGCCATCAGCCGCGGGTACATCAGGTACAGACCAGATAGTCCGCCCGCCGCCATCACATACATTGGATTCATCATGGCGTTGAAGAGGTTGTCCATGGACCAGATGATCAGCATCATCGCCAGCACCGCCGGCGCGGCGAACATGGGTGTGCCCCAGTCGCGAGCCTTCACGCGCAGCATGAACAGCACTGCGGGCAGCATGACGATGAGCGTGTTGGCGGCAAGGCCGAAGTTGCCGCGCTCGCCGCGCACGATCACCCACATGCCGTCGGAAGACGTCATGTTCTCGCCGGTCCATTCGTCCTTGATGCGCCAGCGGCCCCATCCGCCCCAACCCCACATCGGCCGAATGGATGCGCGCGCGATGAGCTGGTTCTCATCATTCAGTCGATCCTGCAGCGAATCCGCCCGCTCAACGTCGATCTTCGCGGCGATATCCACCAGCTGCTTCGCGTCCCACCATCCTTGCGTGCGCAACACCATGTACGCGGGCGTAATCAGCATCACCACGGCAAGCACAAGGCTCGTGCGCAGGTACTTGGCGCAGTACAGCATCGCGGCGCCGATCACCAGCAGCACCAATGCGCCCATGCTCTTGCACAACACCGTCGTCCCCCCCAACGCTCCAAGGAGCAGCCACACAGGCATGTTGCGCATCTTGGTGATGACGCCGCTTTGCCAGAGCCAGAGCCCGGCGAGAGTCGCGCTGGTCATCCACATGCCGACCATCAGGCCGTGCTGCATGAACACCGTCGGGCGATATCCGCCAAATCGAATCGCCATGGCGAAGCTGGCGGGATGGAATCCGTACACCCAACGATGCAGCTGCGGACTCAAGCGAATCTCGATCAGGCACAGTGGAACATAAATCAGCCCGCCGATGAAGATGCCGATGGCCAGTTCGCGGAGCGAATCGAGGTCATTGAAGTACAAGCGGCCGACGAAATACGGAATGCCCCAGGTGAAGAAATCGCGAAGCACGCCGGCCATGCCGTCGTATGGGCCGAGGTTGTTGGTGAGCGAAGAGGTCATCGACGCCGCGCACCACGCGACGATCGGCAAATCCACCCAGCTGAACCTGAATGTCGTCAGCCTGGTCGCATCGAACAACACCACGCCCATCAGCACGCCCATGCCCGAAGCGGTTACCTTGTCGAGGTCAGGCAGCCCCGGCAGCGGAATGCCCGCCTGCGGGAGAAACAGCCACGCAAGAATGTACGCCGCCAGCACCGCGCGACGTGGCGGGAGCATCGCGAACAGACCGATGGCGAAAACAACCCAGCCGTAGAGCGAGATGGGAACCAGGAATGTCACAGTGGGTTATCGACGAAAGTGCCGCCGCATGAACACAGTGCGGGAAAGCGGCCAGCAGCCCATCTACGCGTGCCGCTGACGCGTCGTTCGATTCGCGTTCAACCGTTCTTTTCCACCGGCGATTCCACATCATTGGCCGCGCCAGCGGCCGGCCCCGACTCGACGCGGCGTTTTTTCATCAGATACGATTGGTACTTCTCCTTCAACAGCCGCATGAGGCGCGATGGACTTCGCTCCCAGTGCCGGGCCATGTCGATCGGCGTCGGGCCGAAGGTCTTCTTGAAGCGGCCGGGCCCGCCTTCGGATGAGACGAAGTCGTAGCACTTCAGCCCGCGGGCTTTGGCGTCCTTCATCGCCTGCCAATGCAGGAGGTTGTTCACCGGCAATTCGCGGAACTCCTGGTAGCTCGCGCCGCCCCAGTAGTACATCGTGTGCGCATCAAAAGGCAGGACCAGTGTCGCCGCACGCCGACCGCCCACGAACGCGCTCAGCGCATGCACTCGATCGATCGGCGAGAAGCGCTTCCACAACTGGATGCAGAACTCGCGCGTGTGCGTCGGCTGGATGTGCGACTTGGCAAACGTCTCTTCCGACATCTTCCAAAAATCCTCAAGGAATGACCCGTCGGTCTCCCGGCGAAGCTCCACGCCCGCCTTCTCCGCCTTGCGCACCCGCGTTCGGCATTCGCTCTTGAAGTCGCCCCAGATCTCCTCCTCAGATTTGGTCAGGTCAATCCAATACGTCTCGAACCTGGTCAACAGATTGAAACCAAACGGCGTCAGGTCCACTTCATGCCGATGCACAAGCGTGCGGCATGCAAAGTACGCATAGCGCTTGAAGAGGCGATGATCGAGGAACGCCTGAATCGCCGCATGGACGTCCGCGCCGTCGGCGAACAGCGGCCCCATGTATGCAGTGCTCCAACCGGGCAGCGGCGAACCAAGCGCGCGGAACGGGCCCTTCTTCTTCACCAAGTACGGCCAGACCGCAACGCACGAACCTTCTTGCTCAGCTGCAGCACACACAGGTCTCACGCCGTGCGCCGCCTCAATCGTGGCCAACCACGCGCTCGAGTGAAAAACCGTGTGATCGGCGAAGCGCGCAAGCAGCCGATCCCACTCCGATGAATTCGGATCGACTTCGCGAACGGTGATCGGGCCGGTTGCGACCATGCGCTCACGAAGCTCCGCCCGCCGGCTCGGCGTTGACGGCGCGGGTATTGGTGGTGCGATCTGCAGGTGCGTCATGGAGAATCTCGGACATCGTGCACAGGCGCATGCCGCGCTCGCGCGCGGTCCTGAGCAATCTTTCGGTCACATCTAACACGTACCGTTGTCGATCCTCGCCGCGGTCATGGCTGTGCAGCAGCACCACGCCGCCGCCCGCTCGAGCGATTTTCTGCACAATCGCATCGGGATCGGGAAGCGACTTCCACGTGTCGCCCCCATCACATGTCCAGAAGCCCAGCAGCGCCTTCCGTCGTCGCGCCGCGAGAAACGTCCACGTCGTCATCTTGCCGAAAGGAGGGCGAAACACCGCGTCGCCACGCATCCATCGGCTCATCGTCTGATATCCGTGAATCACGTCCCGCACGGCTTTCCAAGGAAAAGCTCCCAGGAACTGCCACGCATTGCCATGCATCTGCGTGTGATTGCCGATCTCGTGCCCTGCGCTCAAGATCTCATCCGCTTGGACCGGGAACCGCTCGCAGCGAAAGCCGACAAGATAAAACGTGGCCCTTGCCCCGGCGCTCGCGAGAAGTTGCAACAACGGGGGCGTCAGCGCCGGGCCGGGGCCATCGTCGTATGTCAGGGCGAGCCGCCCCTTCGAATTGCGGGCGAGCTGCTTGATCAGACGCCGCTTGATGATCGAAGCCGGAATGAACGTGAGCGCGAAATACATCGCGATGAACAGGGTCAGGGCGATCAACATAGGCGCAGCCAGCTGTTCCATCACGCCGCCACCAGGTCATCGCGCTTCGAGCGTTCGATCGCCGTGCGCAGCGCGGCTTCGAAGAGGTCGGTCGCCTGTTCCCACGTGTACCGCTGCGCGATCTCCATCGCACGGTCGGACATGCGCCTCCACTCCGCCTCGGGCATGCGCGCAAAGCGGACGATCGCGGCCGCCATGTCTTCAGGGTCCTCGGGCTTCACCATGACGCCCCCACCCTGTGCGACCAACTCCGGAGCCGCACCGGCCGGCGTGGCGATCACCGGCGTACGACATGCCATCGCCTCAAGCAACGGCAGGCCGAAGCCTTCCGATCGGCTCCCGAAAAGCCATGCGTCGCACGAAGCGTAGATGTCCTTGATACGATCCTGCGGCGGCAACTGCGTATAGGCGGTATCGCGCGGCAGATTGCGCGTCTCTTCAGGAAACTCCGCCATGCCAAACGCAGCAATCTGAAGATTGGGAACCGACTGCCGCGCAATCTCAATAGCCTTGATGCAGATGTCGCAGCCCTTGAAGCGTGCGTTGGAGTACATCAGGCCGATTGTCGGCCTCTTCTGCTTCCCGCGCGGCGGAACCGAAAACTGCTCAAGGTCCACTGCATTCGGCACATTGATCGCAGTCGCATCGCCGAATTCCCTGCGCGCCAGGTCGGCCAGCCATTGAGCCACAACGACCTTCTGCATGGGCAATCGCCACGTGGCGTTCACGCGGTCGACGGGCTGGCCATCGTGCGCCTCGTGATGCTGCAGAAAGTACACCTTGGTGACGCCCGGAAGATCCAACGTCGCGAGTTGTTCGGCGGTCTCCCACCAGGTCGAAACCACCACATCGCTTGGCGGAATGTCGGCGGCGTTCAAATAATCGGGCGACGGAAGGCGACGATGCTCCACGGCAATGCCGTTGAGGTGCGACGGCTCCTGCTTGCCGGTCACGCGCAACATCAACCGATGCCAGTAGTTCTCGACCTTCGCGCGAAGGCCGTGCAGGCGATACGGCGATGACAGGATCACGACCTTGTGCCCGCGCGCCTGCAACGCATCGGCATAGATGGCCACCACGCGAATACCGCCGGCAAGCCCGGCGTGCGGCAGCACAAATGTGATGCGCATCGGCTCACGCGAACGACCGTTCACTGGCCGATTCGTCTTCATGGTTGGCGTGGCGGTTGACGGCAATTCCTTCACTCCGAATTTCAAGCGAGTTTAGGCGAATGGCTTTCTCACAAACTGCTGACCGCGAACCAGTCCATGGAAAACGTCGGCAAGCCATTGCTCACGCTTGATTCGGTTATATCGGTCCGATACCGCCTGCCATCCAGCCCGCCCGATCTCGCCGCCCCACGCGGCGTCCTTCAGCATCCGCACGCATGCGTCCGAAAAGACCTGCGAATCGTCGGCAATCACGATTTCCATCCCATCGGCGGCCTCAATTCCCTCGCAACCCTTGCGTGTGCTGACCACGGGGCAGCCCGCAGCCATCGCCTCAAGAATCTTGATGCGCGTGCCCGTACCGAACCGAATCGGCGCGATTGACACTGACGCCGTCTGCAGCAAATTTTGCAGGTCATCCACAAACCCCATCACGCGCATGCCCTCAATGCCCGACGCTTGATCGCGGTATTCAGGACGAATCGGTCCCGCCAGAAGGCACTCTGCGTTCGGAACCGCCCTTCGGATACGCGGCCAGATGTCATTGATCAGCCAGAGCATCGCGTCGACGTTTGGGCCCGGCCTGGATCCCTGCATGTTCCCCAGGAACACTAATTTCGGTGAAGTGACCTGCCTGGGCGGGCAGGTCAATCCGACTTCCACACAGTTGGGAACGATGATCGGCACAATTCCGGCTTGTTGAAATGGAACAGCGTCGCGGGGCTGGCAAACGAAGCACGCTTTCGCGCTGCGTGCGCAGTTGATCTCGAACCGCTTGAGTCGCCGGAGGTCCAGCCGACGCTGCCACGCCGCGTTGCCGTCGTCGGTCCATTGCGCGGCTTCGGCCCGGCGAATGTGTTCGGGATCGTCGATGTCGAGGATTAGGTTCTGATGATCGAGCACGCCGGCGGTGAACGTGAAATCGCAGCGATACCCGATGACCGCGTCAAATCGTTCGGGCTTCAGCTGGGCGACGGCTTCTCGCGCCTCGCGGCAATCGAGCTTGCGAATCAGCATCGGGTCGCCTACGACGAAGTCATTGAGAATCGAGCGCCATCGCGTCTCAGGCAGTTCCCTTGCGACGGGAATGGAAACGATGCGCGCGTCAAACGGCGGCGGCGGCGCATCGGCGGGAAAATCGAACATCGCCAGCTGAAGATCGATATCCAGCCGCGCAAGGGCCTTGAACATCATCGATTGACGGACAAGATACCCCGCGCCGCCGCGCCATGGCACGCCGACGCCGATGAACAGGACCGAAAGCTTGGCGGATGTTGATGCGGTCATCGCCACGGCGCGATCACGGGAAGACGAAGAACGCCAGGACGATCGCGGCGGCAGAGACGAGGATGGCCGCGCCATCGAGCTTGGGCTGGAACAGGCCGAATCGATGCAGCATGAACGCGGTGAGCGGATAGTTGAGCCACTCGACAAGCGCGACGCCCCAGATGAAGCCGATCTCACCATGCGTCCGGAAGCCGATGGAAGTCGCGACGATGAGAATCACGATCTGCACGGCGAGCAGCAACATGATGATGAACGTCTTGCCCAGCGCCAGGAGCGCGCTGCCGTAGGTCGAATTGAGCAGGCCGCCCATGACGCCGATGCAGAGGATCTGCAGCATCGGTCCCGCCTGCCGGAACTGATTCTCATACAGCAGATTGATCAGCGGCCTGGCGATGAGAATCAGCGTGACGATTCCCAGCAGGCTCACGGCGATCAGCGGACGTCGCGCTCGCGCAAACTGCTCGGGCAACTCGTGCGGTCGTTCGCGAACCACCTCCGCCAGAACGGGAAACAGCACGACCGAACCGACCTTCTTGATCAACTGCTGCGGCACGACCGCGAACTGCACCGCGTTGCCGTAGATGCCCGCGGTGGCCATGCCAAGCCGCTTGGCGAACATCAGACGATCGAGTTGCGATGCGAAGAACGTCAGCACCGTGCTGCAGAAGATCCAGCGGCCGAAGCGGAACATCGCCTGCGCATCTTCCCTGTTCCATGCGAAGCGATTGCGATGCTCGCGTTCGAGCATGTGGCTGTACCCGACGCGGAAGAGCGATGAGACATATGTGCCGATGACAAGTGCCCAGACGTCTCGGGATATCCACAGTGCGCACGCCACCATGGCCAGCACCTGCATGACCTGTCCGATCGTGTCGAGGATCGTGAAGGCCGCAAGCTTCATCTTGCGGTTCAGCGTGATGAGCGACGTGGAGGTGAAACCTTGAATGACGCTGGTGAAGCCGCAGATTGGAAGCAGGTACAGCAGCGAGGGAGAGGCGTAGTAAGTCGCGACGGGCCAGGCGATGAGGCACGACATCAGGAACAGCGCCGTGCCGCGCACGACCTGGATGGTCCATGCGGTGTTCAGGAACTCGGGATCGTTGCCGCGTTTGGAGAAGATGACGTTGGGGCCGATGCCGATGTCGGAGAACATCTGCAGTCCCATCAGGAAGACGCTGACGGTGGTCATGAGGCCGAACGCCTCGGGCGCAATGAACCGGGCCAGGATGACGTTGCACGCCAGGGCGAGACCACGTCCGACGAAGTAGTCGCCGAACGTCCACGCCGTGCCAACCAGGGCCCGCAGCTTCAGCGACCGCTTCTCACCATCTCTGCTGGTCGAAGCCTCGCTTGTGCTGACGACTTCCGCGGAGGAAAGCGGCCGCGTGACGCCGGAATCGTCCGGCGGTATCGCCGGCGGCTTCTCCGCTGTCGCGCTCGTCGTCTCCATGCTCATCAGGTATGCATTTATCGGCACAACCGGCCGATCGAATGATTCGCCCGCTGCAACGATACCCTGCGGAACGAAGCCCTGTTACGTGCTGGCGGAAGGATCAGTTCGGCGCACATCAGCCATTCGGCACGGCAATTCGGCCCCGATTCCGCACCTTCCATGCCAGGAGCCGGGCCACGTGCCGCACATACAGCCATTGCTGACTGAGCGTCAGCTTGCTCTCCCCGCGCGTGCGCTCGCGGAAATGGATCGGCACCTCGTCAATGCGCCGACAGCGGCATTTCACGATCAGTTCCAATCCGATCTTATACCCAAGCGGAGAAAGTCCCGAGGCTCGCTCAAGCGTTGACTGGCGCAGCGCGAAATAGCCGCTCATTGGGTCGCTTGCCACGGTGAACGGCCGGGCGAGAATCGTCGCGGCGCGGCTGTTCAAGCGGCGCCAGACGCTCCAGCGCGCGTCGGTCGATCCGCCCGGCACGTAGCGGGATGCGATCGCGAAGTCCGCGCCGGCGTCAAGACGGGCGACAAGCTCCGGAATCTTCTCAGGTGGATGCGATAGGTCTGCGTCCATCACCACCAGAACGTCGCTTTGAGCTGTACGCATGCCCGCAAGCACGGCGGTGCTCAATCCGCGCTCGCCCCGGCGAACCATCAGGCGGACCCAGGGCAGGGCGAGTTCATCAACCACGCTGGTGATGCCGTCGTTGCTGTCATCATCCACGATGATCGCTTCGAGATTCGGCAGCGTCGACGCGCGGACCGCCCCTATCCGCGAAAGCAATTCGCGTGCGTTGTCCGCCTCTTGGTACGTCGGGATGATTACGCAGACGGAAGTCACTGGTTCTGGTCGAAGGGCCATTGCGGCGATGCGGCGGCCATCGTCAAGGAACCATCGGCAATCGACAACCATGACCCTTCCACAATTCGACGCACAAGGCAAAAAGAAACCCCGGCTCCCTTGTCGGGAGCCGAGGATGGATCGTTCCTTGATGCTGCCTGGCCAAGCGGCCGTTGAACACGCGATCAGTTATTGATCACGATGTTGCGGGCCGCCAGCTGGGCGGCAGTCGGGTAGTAGCGGTTGCCGCTGCCGTCGAAGAACTTCACTTCCGGGAAGTTGGTGCAGTTGTTGAAGGTGATGTGGTGCGCGCCGAACTGAATGGAGATGTGTCCGGTGCCGTTGAAGTTCATGCGCGTGAAGGTCACATGATGGGTCGCGTCGTAGATCTCGACGCTGTTGACGTCAACCCGGCCGTCGGTGAACGTGAAGTTCGTGAACGGCCCCGGGCTGACCCATTCATTGGCATAGCCTCCGCCGAGCATCATGCGATCACCGGAAATCTCATCGCGCAGCGATGAGCCGCCGGTGCAGCCGTAAATGCGGAAGGCCTTGATTCCCGAGCGGTACGTCGAGTCGACGCTGTTGAACTGATTGATGACGCCGCGGACGCTGTAGGAGTCACCGCCTGACGGGCTGCAGGTGATGTCCACGTGATCGAAATTGGCGACGCTGCATGAACCAAGGTACACGCCGTAGTTAGTGGAGTTGATGGTGACGTTGTTCAGCGTCAGTGTGGTGACGCTGGTGGCATTGTCACCCACGACGCCTGTGTTGCCGGTGATGAGCCGGTTGGCGATCGTCGTCGCGCCGTTGCCGAGGGACACCGAACCGATCGCGATCTGCACCGGCGGAGTGGTCGGCGGAGTCGTCGGAGGCGTGGTGGGCGGCGTCGTCGGAGGCGTGGTCGGCGGCGTCGTCGGGGGCGTGGTGGGTGGCGTCGTCGGCGGAGTGGTCGGCGGCGTCGTGGGAGGCGTTGTCGGAGGAGTCGTGGGCGGCGTCGTGGGAGGCGTCGTTGGCGGAGTGGTTGAGCCATCCGACATTTCGATCGCGCCCACGCTTACGCTGCCGCTGACCGGCCGCAAGCGGCCGTTGAAGTCGGCGATCACGCCCGACATCGCTTCGCCAACAAGGACGTTGATCGTCGGCACGTTCGTGCCGGCCGTCAGTTCATCGCCGGTGAATGTGCGGTACTGCTCGCCGGTGCACTGTGTATGAGCCGCCCAATCCGAAGCGCTCACACCCGAGCCGCCGATCTGATGCGGCGAGGATCCTGTCCTGGGTGAGGACCAGAGGTTGTTGTGGAACTTGAGATCGGAGAGTTCGCTGTCATTGACATACACGTTCGCCGCGCCGCCCTGGGCATTGAGGTTCGGCGCCTGATAGAGGTTGTTGGCGACTGTGACGTTCACTGCATCCACTCCGATGCGCACGCATCGACCGTAGTTCAGCGAGTTGTTGATCGCGGTGTTGTTGAGGATGGCGATGTCGCGGCATGCGCGGTCGCGCGGGGCGTAATACCCCCACACGCTGATCGCCTCGCCGCCGTCGAAGTGAATGACGTTGTTGCGGAGCGAAGCGTTCTCCAGGCCCGCATACAGGATCAGGCCCTGATCGAACACTTCGTTGCCTTCAA
>CAZCGB010000037.1:0-11267 GCA_964498045.1 uncultured Isosphaeraceae bacterium | reverse complement strand
GATTCAAGTTCATGAATCCTGTGCGCGAGATTGAGCAGGAGGCGAACATGCCGCTGAGCCACATCGCGCGCGAGTTCGGCGTGCGCGGCCCGGCGTACAACTGTCTCACAGCGTGCGCCGCCAGCACGCAGGCCATCGGCGAAGCGGTCAGCATCATCCGCCGCGGCGAGGCCGACGTTATGCTCTCGGGCGGCGCGCACACCATGCTGCACGTGCTGGGCGTAACCGGATTCAACCGGCTGACCGCGCTGTCGCGCCGCAACGATGATTTCCAGCATGCGTCGCGCCCGTTCGATCGCACGCGCGAAGGGTTCGTGATGGGCGAAGGCGCAGGGCTTTGCGTGATTGAATCGCTCGCGCACGCGAAGGCCCGCGGAGCGAAGCCTCTCGCCGAGATCATGGGATACGGTTCAACGGCCGACGCGTTCCGCATCACCGACATGCATCCGGAAGGTCGTGGCCCGGCCGCGGCGATTCAAGCCGCCCTCGATGAGGCCGGCATCGATCCGCATGCCGTCGACGCTGACGGACGTCCGGGTGTGCAGTACATTTCGGCGCACGGCACGGGCACAAAGGAAAACGATTCAGTCGAGACGATGGCGGTGAAGCGCGTCTTCGGCGACAACGCCAGGCGCATCCCGATGAGTTCCATCAAGAGCATGACCGGTCACCTCATCGCCGCGGCCGGCGCGGTGGAACTCATCACCTGCGTGTTGGCGATCCGCGATCAGATGCTGCCTCCGACGATCAATCATCGTGAGCCCGATCCTGAATTGGATCTCGACTACGTGCCGAACGTGGCGCGAAAGGCACGCGTGGATACCTGCCTCAGCAATTCCTTCGGCTTCGGCGGGCAGAATGACACGCTGATCGTGCGTCGCTTCGTCGATTGACGATTGACGATTGACAATTGACGCGTCCCAAAGCCCAGGCACTCCCGTGCCTGGGACTGATCGTTCAACAGCTGCATTCGGTCCCACGGACAGGAGTCCGTGGGCTTTGCCGCGCGGAACACACCTACACTTGCCACCGCATGCCGCGCCGTCATCGGGTCAATCGATTCATCTTCGCCATGCTGCTCTCGCTGCTGCTCATCGGCGCGGCGGGCCTGTATACCGCGTGGCGCCTGAGCTGGCAGAAACCTGCGTGGTACGCGCCGCCCAATCCGACTGATGCGCGCATCGTCACTCTCGCTGATGACACCGAATACCGGCTGCTCGAGCAGACGCAGAAGATCCGCGATGCTGAGGAAACCTGGACCTTCCACATCACGCAGGCGCAGATCAACGCGTGGCTGGCGGCGCGCCTGCCGCGCTGGATCGAGCATGACGCGAACATGCAATGGCCGCAGCAGATTGGCACGCCGCAGGTGCTGATCGAACGCGATGGCCTGCGCGTGGCGGTGCCAGTGACGATGGGGGCCATTCCCGGATCGCAGGCATCGCCCCCGACGCAGACGCGCACGGTCGTCGCAACGATCGCGCCCGCGGTTGCCGCAGATGGTCGGCTGTCTCTGAAACTCTCCAGCATTGCGCTGGGAAAGGTCTGGATTCCCGGTGCGCCGCTGACGCGATTGGTCGATGCGGTGAGGGAGGCCTCGCCGGAGTTCCTCGATCATCCGCAAGTGCAGGAGACGATCGCGGTGCTCGCGGGCCAGCAGACTCTGCCGGCCGAATACCGGCTGGCCGACGGCCGGCACATCCGCGTGAAGGACGTGCGAATGGTCGACGACGCGATCGAGATTTCAGCAATCACGCTGCCGTAGGGCAGCGTCTCGCCCGCCATCCGATTTCCCCGCCAGAGTGCGTGCATCGTCGGCCTGATACGAAGTCATGCTGACACTCGGGGTGCCACGGCCAGGCGGCGCCAGCCGTTCGGCCGTGCGATCGTGCGAATCTCAATGCCCCGCGAGATGGCCACTGCCGTCCCGTTGTCACCGCCCTTCGTTATTGTGTGTGAGCGATGACGATCACGCGCGAGTGGCTGAGTTGGGATTCGCCGTGCCTGCCGCAAGCCGCGGCGTGGCTGGTCGCGCGCCCCCCCACTGCCCCCGCTGACGGCACCCACCATCACGACACGATCGCCACGGCAGGCGAATGCGACCTGCGCGACACGCTGTGCGTATTGCCAGGCAGCCGGGCCGGGCGATTGCTGCTGGTTGAATTGCTGCGCGTGTGCGATGAGCGCGGCCTGCGGCTGGTTCCGCCGCGCGTGTTCACGCCCGGTGCGATGACAGACGAGTTGCTGAATGTGACGGGCGCGATCGCCGGCGATTTTGAGTCGCATCTGGCATGGATGGAGGCGCTTCGCCGCGTGGATCATGAAGCGATCAGATCGCTGCTTCCTGAACTCATCGCGCCCGATGACTGGCCCGCGCTGGACGCGCTGGCGACGACGCTGGGCGCGCTGCACGAATCGCTGGCGGGCGAGCGGGCGAGCTTCGCCACTGCGGGCGAGAAGGCGGCCGATCTCAGCATGCCGTCGGAGGGCGAACGCTGGCGGGCCATTGCGGCCGTGCATGCGCAGCATCGGCTGGTTCTCGCAGGACAACGACTGGTTGACCGCCATGACGCGCGCGAGGCGGCGCTTGCGAAATCCGAATCATCCTCATTGCGCGGCGCGACGCGCGTCGTCCTCATCGGCGTCGCAGACCTCAACGCGATGCAGAAGGTCGCGCTGCGTCGGCATCCCGGAGACGTCATCGCGCTCATTCACGCGCCTGCATCCGAAGCGGACGCATTTGACGACCTCGGTACAGTGAAACCCGACGCGTGGCTGTCGCGGAACATCGACACTCCCGACGATCACATCGCCGTCGTCGAGCGGCCGGTGAACCAGGCTCAGGAGGCGCTGCGCTTCATCGACTCGCTCGATGGAACGCTTGCGCCATCGCAGATCACACTCGGCCTGGGTGACGCGGCATCGCTCGGCGATTTGAGCGTCGCGGCGGAGTGGGCGGGGTTCGCCATTCACGACCCGCTGGGTTCGCCCCTGCGGCGAAGCGCTCCATACCGGATGCTGGCGGCCGCGGTCGACTGGCTGGAGGAGCCGCGTTTCGAACACCTCGCTGCGCTGTTGCGGCATGTTGATGTCGAACGCTGGGTGCGCGCCACGGCGAAGCTGTCGGAAGAAGTCCAATCTGAGAACGATGCGGCGGATTCCAGCGACGATGCCATTCAACTCGCGCATGTCGAATGGCTGACGCTGCTCGATGAGTACTTCGCCGAACATCTGCAGGGTCGGCTCACCGGCAAGTGGCTGGGCGATCGGGCGACGCGGGCCCGGCTGCGCGCAGTGCATGACGCAGTGCAGGCGCTGCTCGCACCGCTCAACGCCGACGCGAATGCGCTTCGTCCGCTGCATGAGTGGTGCCAACCGATGCTGGACGTGCTGGCGAACGCGTATGCGATCGATGCGCCGGCGGAATCGGACGCACAGGCCAAGCCGGTCGCCGCCGCGTTGGAGAGCATCGACGCGGTGCTGGCGATGCGTGATGCGCTGTCGGAGATCGCCGCGGCCGCGCCGGGCCTGCAGCCGCGCGTCAATGCGGCGACCGCACTGCGCCTGCTGCTCGATCATCTTGCAGAGACGACCGTGCGGCCGCAGCGCCAGCCGCGCTCGATTGAAGCCCTGGGCTGGCTGGAACTGCATCTCGATCCCGCGCCGGCCCTGGCGATCCTGAACGTCAACGACGGCGCGATTCCCGAAGCCGTCACAGGCCACGCGTTCGTGCCCGATAGCCTGCGCAGCGCGCTGGGCATGGCCGACAATGCCCGACGCTACGCGCGCGACGCCTACCTGATGCAGGCGATCGTGCGCAGCCGGCCGCATGTACGACTTATCGTCGGCCGGCGCAGTCCGCAGGGTGATCCGCTCGCGCCCAGCCGGCTCTTGCTGGCGTGCGATGACGCGACGCTGGTGCGGCGGGTGCGCGACTTCGCGGAAGATCGAAGCCAGCAGGCCGACGCACCGCCGATCGGACTTCCTGAACCGGCGCAGGCACAGTCGCGGTTTACCGTGCCGAAACTGCCGAGCATTCCGCAGCCGCCCGCGGCGATGCGCGTCACGGACTTCGCGACGTATCTGCGCTGCCCGTACCGCTACGCGCTGGCCCGACTGTTGAAACTTCAGGCGTTCGATGACGACGCTGCTGAACTCAATCCGATGTCCTTCGGCAACCTCGCGCACCGCGCGCTGGCCACGCTGGGCGACGACAAGACCATCGCGGCCGAGACGACTCCTGACGCGATCTTCGCGTATCTCCTGGATCAACTGCATGATTTCGTGAAGCGCGACTTCGGCTCGCATCCCCTGCCGGCGCTGCGTTTGCAGATCGCGCGACTGGAGCAGCGTCTGCGGTCGTTCTCGCGCTTTCACGCCGGGCAGACGCGCGAAGGCTGGCGCATCGAGCATTGCGAACTGTGCTTCGGCGACAAGGATGGCGATCTGCACGCCGAACTCGATGTGCCCGGCCAATCGGCGATGCCGATCCGCGGACGCATCGACCGCATTGACCGCCACGAGGCGACCGGCCGCTGGCGGATCATCGATTACAAGACCAGCGAGAGCGCCAAGTCGCCGTATAAGACGCATCACGATCGCAGCAAACTGCCCGACGGCTGCGCTGACTTGGAATGGTGCGATCTGCAATTGCCACTGTATCACCTGCTGGCGACGCGCTGCGCGATTGCGTTGCCGGCCGATCAGATCGAGCTCGGCTACATCGCGCTGCCCAAGCAGTCTGACGGCGTGGAGTGGCAGCACGCCGAGTGGTCGGCCGAGCAGATCGAGCATGGATTGGACGCGGCCCGCGACGTCGTGCGCGCCATCCGCCGCGGCGAGTTTGATTCCGACCGGATGGAGCGCGACATCGACGCCGAGTACGACGACTTCGCGCGCATCTGCCAGACAAGCGTCTTCCGGTCCGAGTCCGAGGACCCGGAGGAGGCGGACACATGAGCGACGCGGTCACGCCCATCCTTCGCATCGACGACGCGCACGTGCAGCATGTCGTGATCCGCGCCTCAGCCGGCTCAGGCAAGACGCACGCGCTCAGCGGGCGGTATCTCTCGCTGTTGGCGGCGGGCGTTGAACCGGCGCGCATCCTCGCGACCACGTTCACGCGGGCCGCGGCGGGTGAAATCCGCGATCGGCTGCTGAATCGACTGGCGCGATCGGCGGAAGCGAAGTCGGCTGAGTCGGACAGGGCCCGCGCCGGCTTGGCGGCTTCCTTGGGCGTGAAGACGGTGAGCGCGGCCGAGGCCCTGGCGATGCTCGTGCGCCTGGCCCGGCTGCTGCACACGCTGCAGATCCGCACCCTCGATTCCTTTTTCGCCGGCGTGGTGCAGGGTTTCGCCATCGAGCTCGGCCTGCCCGCCGAGTGTGGCGTGATTGATGAAGATGATGACCGGTCCTTGCGGCATGAGGCGACGCGCCTCATGCTCGACGAGCGCGATCCGCAGACGCTCATCGAAGTGCTGCGCCTGCTCACGCGCGGCGATGCTGACCGCGGCGTAACCGAAACCATCGACCGCACCATCTCCGCGCTGCATGAACTGTGGCGCGAGGCGCCGCCCGAGGCCTGGCAGTGGATGCCGGAGCCGCAGGGGCTGCTTTCGCGCACCGATCTGATCGACGCCATCGACGCGCTGGCGAATTGCGGAATTCCCCAGGACAAGAACTTCGCAAAGGCCAGGCAAAAAAGCGTGGAGTATGCGCAGGCCGGCGATTGGCGATCGTTCCTTGATGGAGGACTGGGCGGCAAAGTCGCGGCGAACGACCTGACGTATTCCAAGAAGTCCATCGATGGCGACCTGCTTTCCGCGCTGCGTCCGCTTGTGCGGCACGCCTCGGCAGAATTGCTGCACTCGGCCCGCGAACAGACGCTGGCCACCTCAGCGCTGCTGCGGCTGTTCGATGAGCACTACGCGCGCCTCAAGCGACGCCAGCGCGCGATCACCTTCGCCGATCTCACGCACGTCATGCGCGGGGCGAAGACGCTTGGCACGCTGGAGGACATCGGCTACCGCCTTGACGCGCGCATCCATCACCTTCTGCTGGATGAATTCCAGGACACTTCCAGCGCGCAGTGGCAGGCTCTGCAGGCGATGTGCGAGGAAGTGGCGGGCCAGCATCCGCCGCGACGGTCGTTTTTCTGCGTGGGCGACGTGAAGCAGTCGATCTACGGCTGGCGCGGCGCCCAGCCGGAGATTCTTGATCGAATGCCGACGCTTCTGCCGGGGGTTGCGACGCAGCCTCTTGATCGCAGTTACCGCTCTTCGTTGGTGGTGATTGACGCGGTGAACGCGGTGTTTGCCGATCTGCCTTCCAACGATGCGTTGCAAGGCGATGCGTCTCACATCGCCGCCGCGCAGGCCTGGCATGCGGCGTTCTCGAAACACGACGTTGCGGAATCGCTGAAGAACGCTCCGGGATACGTGGAGATGCGCACCATCGCACCCGGGCTGGACGACAAGGCCCCCGAACGCAAGCAGGCTCGACTTCGGATGGCGGCGGACATCGCGGCGGAGCTGCACCGGCGCGATCCGCGCATGAGCATCGCGCTGCTGACGCGCACGAACGCATCCGTCGCGCGGCTGCTGTATGAACTCGGCCCGGCCGGCCGTGGCGTGCCGGTGAGCGGGCGCGGCGGCGGGCCGCTCATCGACGCCCCGCCGGTCAACGCCATCCTCGATCTTCTGCAGCTGGCCGACCACCCCGACGACACCGTCGCGGCGTTCAACGTCGCCGCCTCGCCGTTGGGCGGCGCGCTCGGCTTCGCGCGCTTCGATCATGACGTCGAACGCTGGCGCTTGTCGCGCCAGACCCGGCGCGATCTGGTGCTTCGCGGCTATCAACCCATGATCGCCCGCTGGGTGGCGTTGATCGCTCCCGAATGCGATGTGCGTGAGCGCCGACGCGCTGCTCAACTGGTGGAATTGGCTGGCGTGCATGACGCGGGCAGCGGCGACGGCGGGCTGCGCACCAAGCCGTTCATCGATCTGGTCGAGAACAAGGACGTACCCGATTCCCAGCCGGCCCCGATCGAGGTGATGACGATCCACCAGGCCAAAGGCCTGGAGTTCGACGCGGTGATTCTCGCTGAACTCAACGGGCGACTGCGCGGCCCGAAGGAGCCGATGGTCGTCTTCGACCGCGATTTCGACACCGGCCGCATCTCGCGCATCGCGCGGTATCCGAACAAGGAATCGCAGAACCTCTCACCCGAGCTCACGGAACTGGCGGCGATCACGCGCACGCGTGCGGTGCGCGAGAGCCTTTCCGTGCTGTACGTGGCGATGACGCGCGCTAAGCATGGCGTGTACATGGTCATTGATCCCAAGGCCGACAACGAGAAGACCTGGCCGGCGACGGCGACCGGCGTGCTGCGCGGCGCGCTGGCCTCCGACGCATGCGAGCCGGACGCCATCGTGCATTACCAGGGTGATGCGGGCTGGGTGGAAATGGTCCGCGCGGAGCGTCTGAAGAAGGGAGGGAAGCAGCCGGAGCAGGGTGTGATGGCGGACGCACCGGCGACGATCCGATTCGCGTCCGAAGGCGTCGATGCGCCGTCCACGGACACAGCCGTGTCGCCGTCGGCGGCGCGTGAGCGCATGCTCGCCCGGGCGAAGGCGTCGTCGCTTCGCGATTCTCTGCGGCTGACCAATCCCGAAGGCCGCGAGCGCGGGTCGGTGATCCATGCGCTCTTTGAGCGGATCGAATGGTTGGAGGAATTCAGCGCTGACGATGCCGCGCTGCTGGCGGCGATGAAGGTCATCGCGCCGCGGCGGGATGACGCATGGCATCGCAGACAGATCGCGGCGTTCCGCGGCATGTTGGCCAAGCCGCCCATCGCCGCGGCGCTGTCGCGCGGCTCGATTCGGCCGGGGTCGCTGCGCGTGCTGCGCGAGTTCCCCTTCGTGAGATTGCAAGGTGGCGGCATCCAGTCCGGCTCGATCGATCGTTTGACGCTGAGGATGAACTCATCCGGCACGATCGAGAGCGCGACGGTGATCGACTTCAAGACCGATGCGATCGTGGAAGCGTCGGCCAGGGCCCAGGCCGAGACGCATCGCGAGCAGTTGGAGGCGTATCGCGAAGTCGTTGCGGCGCAGTTCGCCTTGCCAGCCAAATTCATCGCGATGCAGGTGTTGCTGGTCGGGGCAGGCGAGGCTGTGGCGCTCTGATGACCGGACGCCGACCCGGTGGCATGCCTCGGGCGATGCCTTGCCGCGTGTCGCCGAATCCGCCTCCCGCGACATGTGACGAACTCTCCGATCGGTACACTGCGTGGCGATGGACACCGTCCTTTCCGTCCGCGACGCCCGCAAGACCTTCGGTTCCGCGCAGACTCCAACGGTCGCGCTCGACGGCGCGGCGATGCACCTCAACCAGGGCGAGTGGCTGGCGCTGCTCGGTCCCAACGGCGCGGGCAAGACCACGCTCATCCGCGCCATCGCCGGGCGCGTGCAGCTCGATGGCGGGTCGATCAACATCCTCGGCAAGACGATCAACAGGGCTGAACCGGCCGCGGCGCGCGAGACGCGCATGCAACTGGGCATCGTTCCGCAGGATCTCGCGCTGTATCCCCTGCTGACCGCAGCGGAGAACATGCTGGCGTTCGGATCGCTGCATGGAGTGCCGAAATCTGAGTTGAAGGATCGTGTGCGCTGGGCTCTGGAATGGACCGGACTCGCAGATCGCTCCAAGTCACTAAGCAAGACATTCTCCGGCGGCATGAAACGGCGCCTGAACATCGCATGCGGCATTCTCCATCGGCCGAAAGTGGTGCTGCTGGACGAACCGACCGTCGGCGTCGATCCGCAGAGCCGCGAGCGCATCTGGGCCATGCTCGCGCAACTGCGCGATGAAGGCGCTTCGCTGCTGCTCACCACGCATCAACTGGACGAGGCCCAGCAGATCTGCGATCGCATCACGATCATCGATCACGGCAGGACCATCGCTGACGGCACGATGGACGAGTTGGTGTCGAAGACCGTCGGCAAGGGGCGGCGCGTCACACTGACGCTTGATCGCCCGCCGGCCGAGGCCATCGCCAACGGCATGACCGTGGGCGAAGGCGGCCGATCGGTCGCATGCACCATCGACGACGTGGCGCGCGAGTTGCCCGCATTGCTTGAGCGTTTTGCGGCCGGCGGCGTGAGAATTGAAGACGTGCACATCGAGCGTCCCAGCCTGCACGCGGTGTTCATCGCTCTCACCGGAAGGGAATTGCGCGAATAGCCTCCGCATCAACCATGTTCAAACACATTCCCATGATGCTTTGGATGGCATGGACAAGCCTGAAGCGCGACAGGGTCGTGCTCATGCTCACTTTCGCACTGCCCATCGCGTTCTTCTCGATCTTCGTGATGATCTTCGGCGGCAGCGTGAGCGGCGGCGGCGGCATGTCCAAGATCAATGTCGCGCTCGTCGACCTCGATGCGACCGCCAACTCGACACGGTTCGTGCATGCGCTGGAGAGCGAAGGCGGATTGAACGTGATCACCGTCGCCGGCAAGACTGAGAAGAAGCCGATGACGCGCGAATTGGCCGAGAGCATGGTGAAGGATGGCGATGCCGGCGTCGGCGTGGTGATTCCCAAGGGGTTTGGGGCAAACTTCCCCAACTTCAGTTTCGGCGGCGTTGACGCAGGCGATGCGGCGTCCACCATTGAGATCCTCGCGGACAAGCAGCGCGATCCCATCGCGCCGCAGGTGGTCGCTGGGCTGATGCAGAAAGCCGCGATGATGGGCGCGCCGGACCTGATGATCGAGAGCGGCATCGGACAGTTCGAGAAATTTGCCGGGGCGCTCACTCCCGAGCAGCAGGCGGCGATGGACAAGTGGCTGCCTGAACTGCGAGCGGAAGTGGATCGGCAGAATCCAGGTGCGACACAGCTGGAGGCGGATCGGAAACCTTCAACCGAGTTGCCGGCCTCAACCGGGTTCGACGGACTCGTCAAGGTGATCGTCGTCAACGTCCAGGGCGATCACAAGAGCGACTGGGAGGCGTTCGTCTCGTTCCAGGTCGCCCAGACGGCCGTGATGTTCCTGCTGTTCTCCATGGCGGGCGCGGCCGGCTCAATGCTCGATGAACAGGAGAACGGCACGCTCGAACGGCTGCTCTCCTCCAACATGGGCATGGGCGGCGTGCTGGCGGGCAAGTGGTTCGTGATCGCGCTCATCGGCCTGGCGCAGTTGGCGGTGATGTTCCTCTGGGCGTGGCGGCCGTTCCATCTCAACCTGTTCACGCCGCACCATCTCGCCGGCTGGGCCATCATGTCATGCTGCACGGCTGCGGCGGGCGCGGGCTTCGGCATGGTGCTGGCCACCGCGTGTAAGAGCCGCGGGCAGTTGAGCGGAGTCTCCACGATCATCATCCTGATCATGAGCGCGGTCGGCGGCAGCATGTTCCCGCGCTTCTTGATGAGCCCGCAACTTCAGAAGTTGGGGCTCTGCACCTTCAACGCGTGGGCTCTCGACGGCTACCGCAAGGTGTTCTATGACAACGCGCCGCTGACGGAGTTGTGGCCGCAGGTGAGCGTGCTGATCGGCATGACGGTGGCCTTCATGCTCATCACGCGCATGCTCGCACGGCGATGGGAGACGGCCTGAGCCGTCCATTGCGTCCTCATGGCTCTTGAGAGCTGCTAGACTGCGGCGCATGTCTTCGCGCACGAGGAAACTCTCGCTTGCCGGCATCGCCCTTGCTGGACTGATCGGCGTGTTCGTCGGCGTCAGCGGCTTCACCTTCGTCGAAGCCCGCGGCTGGTCGTATCTCTCCAACGATCCGAAGACCTGCGTCAATTGCCACATCATGCGCGAGCAGTTCGACAGCTGGCAGAAATCGAGTCATCATGCTGTCGCGGTGTGCAATGACTGCCACGTGCCGCATGACTTGCTCGGCAAGTACTACACGAAGGCCGAGCACGGCTTCCGGCATTCCTGGGGCTTCACCTTCCAGGATTTCCACGAGCCGATCCAGATCAAGGAATCCAGCCTGAAAGCGGTGCAGGACAACTGCCTGCGCTGCCACAATGCGCTCGTGAGCGAAATCTCGCATTACTCGGCGGTCGAAGGGGACCGCACAAACTGCATCCGCTGCCACGTGTCCGTCGGCCACGGGGCGAATCGATGATGAGGACTGCCCATGCGTCGCCTGATGTACATCCTGATCGTCCTGCTCGTCGCCGCCGGCACGGTCGCCGCCCTGCTGCTTCTGCAGAACATCTTCACGCGCAAGCGCGAGGCGGAACAGACGACGTT
>CAZCGB010000036.1:0-11487 GCA_964498045.1 uncultured Isosphaeraceae bacterium | reverse complement strand
TACTCGATGTTCGATACATGCTCGATCACCGTGCCCAATGATTCGCGCGTGATGCGCAGATCGCAAAGGAACGGCGAAGGATGCGGCACGTCAAAAACACTCAGATCGAATGCAGCCTGCCGCGGAGTCAGCGTCGGCAGACGGTTCGCGGCATCATGTTCAGGCGTTCGACTCACAGGCGACGTCATGCCCGGCTTGCCTCGTCGCGCTTGATTTGCCGAACCTCCTGCTGCTGTGGCGGAGCGATCTCGCGCAGGTACTTCCACGAATACAGCCCCGTGTCGTGCCCATCAGAAAACCTGATTTTAATCGCGTAATTGCCCACGAACTCGGCGTCGGTCGCTGTGAGCGGCCCGGTCTGCTGCGCGATGTTGTTCGGCAGCACCGTCAACGGGTTCTTTGCAAGGCGTTCCTTGAGGTCGCGGTTGTCAGCCGAGGGCGACATCTTGCGCAGGTACGCAATTGAGTAGAACGACGACGTGCCGTCATCCCACGCGACAGTGAGGCCGCGGTCTTTCTTGAGGTCGAGATGGATGGGTCTGGAATCGATGTGGGGATTGTATGACCCGCTACACTTCCGCGCATGAGTGATTCGCCGCGCCAGACGCACGCCGCCGACCGCCTGATCGCTGCCATCGATGCCAAGAGATCGCCGGTGTGCGTGGGGCTTGATCCTGTCTTCGAGTTGCTTCCCAAGTCGCTCAGGGCAAGGGAAGATGACAAAGTCGAAGTCATCCGCGAGTTTGGCTGGTCAATCGTCGAGGCCATCGCACCCCACATTCCCTGCATCAAGATTCAAGCGGCATGCTTCGATCGGTATCACGGCCGAGGCAGCTTTCAGCCGTTCATGACCACGCATTGGACGCATCAGCGCGGCATGCAGGTCATTCTCGATGCCAAGCGAGGCGATATCGGAGTATCCGCTGAGCACTACGCCGCGTTCGCCTTTGACCCCATCGCAGGTGATGAGAAATCGGCCAATCCCGACTGGCTCACCATCAACTCCTACCTCGGCGAAGACGGCATCACGCCCTTCCTCCGCGAAGGCCACGGCGCGTTCGCCCTCGTGCGAACTTCCAACCCCGGCGGCGATCAGGTGCAGAACCTCGAATTGAAGGACGGGCGCAGCGTCGCGCAGGCCGTGGGTGAAATGGTCGCGCGCATCGGGTCAAAGCATGTCGGCAATCGGGGTTACTCATCGCTCGGCGCGGTGGTGGGGGCGACGAAACCGCAGGATGCGAAGCGCCTGCGCGAGATCATGCCGCAGCAGATGTTCCTCGTGCCTGGCTACGGCGCGCAAGGCGCGGGACTCGATGACATCCTGCCGTGCTTCAAATCCGACGGCGGGGGGGCGATCGTCACCGCCAGCCGCTCGGTGATCTACGCGTTCAAGCAGGATGATCCGAAGTGGATGGACTCGGTCGCCGACGCGGCCGCGAAGTTCGCCGACGAAGTCGGCCGAGCGGTCGGCATGCGACGATAAACGCTGAAATTCCGAAACGCCAAATCGCCGAAATTGAGCCGAGTTTGACGGAGGAGGTTTCGACTTTTCGGAGTTTTGGCGTTTAGGCGTTTATGCTCTTTCCATGCGCACCTTCCGCAGTGACAACAACGCCGGCCTCTGCCCTGAAGCGATGCAGGGCATCGTTGAAGCCAACGATTCCTCCCACGCCATCGGCTACAGCGATGACGCCTACAGCGCGAAGGCAGTCGCCGCATTCCGCAGCGTGTTCGGCGAAGACACCAGCGTCTTCTTCGTCGCCTCAGGCACAGCCGCGAACTGCCTGGCCCTCGCGTCGCTCACAGAGCCCTGGAATCAGGTGCTCTCGCATTCGCACAGCCACATCAACGCTGATGAATCGACCTCGCCCGAGCGTTTCACGCACTGCCGCGTGACCGGCATCCACACTCACGAGGCCGACAAGATCACCGTCGCCGACTTCAAAGCCGCGGCCATGTATTCCCGTGGCGACGTGCATCAGCCCCAGCCGGGCGTGTTCTCGATCTCCAATTCCACCGAGTTCGGCTGCGTGTATTCGCCTGCCGAAATCAAGGCCTTGTGCGAAGTCGCGCATGCCGCGGGATATCGCGTGCATATGGATGGGGCTCGCTTCGCCAATGCCGTGGCCTCGCTTGGCTGCGATCCGCGCGACATCACCATCAATGCCGGCGTCGATGCGCTCTCGTTCGGCGGCACAAAGAACGGCCTGGCATTCGGCGAAGCGGTGCTGTTCTTCCCTCAGGCCGATCGCAGCGCGTGGAAGCGTGCGACAGAGACCCTTCCATTCCATCGCAAGGGCACTGGACACCTCTTGAGCAAGCATCGCTTTGTGAGCGCGCCCTTCGCCAAGACGCTCGAAACCGGCGCGTGGCTCAAGCACGCAGCGCACGCGAATGCGATGGCGGGCATGCTCGCCGACGGCTTGCGCAAACGCGGCCTCCAGCCGCGCTTTCCGGTGCAGGCCAACGCGGTGTTCGTGACGCTGCCGAAGAAGATCGACGCACACCTGCAATCGCGCGGCCACGGCTACTACCCCTTCGGCGATCCGAAGTGGAACGTCGTCCGACTGATGTGCAGTTGGGACACGACCGAGGCGGATGTGATGGGCCTCCTGCGCGACATCGAACACACTTGAACAGGCGCTGTTGAAATGCTCGACTCAGAAGGGTGCCCCGGCCAGCGACCAACGGGAGTCGGCCGTGCGACCGTGTGAATTCGTACGGTTCCTGTGATTCGCACGGCCGAACGGCTGGCGCCGTCTGGCCGTGGCACCCGGGGATCAACAGGGCCTCTGTGATTCAATCCGATAACGCCAGGATTGCCGCGTGTTGAACCTTTCGGGACGTTCCGTCGGGGCAAATGCGGCGAAATCGGCGTTCCGCGACACCTGCGCCGTCAACTTCACGCCGCTTCCAACCGATGCACACCCGACGAGACCGCGCGCCTGGAGGCTCGCGGCTTGGAGAGGGTTGGAGGTGTCACATGAATCCACTTGAGAAAGATGTCCTGACCACCGGCGAAGTCGCCAAGATCTGCAACGTCGCTTCACGCACCGTGAGCAAGTGGTTCGATTCCGGCCAGTTGCGCGGCTATCGAATCCCCGGCTCCAAGGACCGACGCATCCCCGTCGCCGGCCTGCGCAAGTTCATGAAGGCCCATGGCATCCCCATGGACGGCCTGATGAGCGGCTCGACGCGCGTGCTCGTCGTCGATCAGGATGAGGAGGTCCTGAACACGCTGAAGCAGATCCTGGGCGAGCAGACCAACTACGAAGTGCGCACCTGCAGCAGCGGGTTCTCCGCGGGCGTGGAAGCCGAGCGCTTCCGGCCGCACGTGATGCTGCTCGATCTGCACCTGGCTGACTGCGACGGCCGCATGATCGCCAAGTTCTGCCGCGAGAACGACGACCTGGGCGTGACCAAGATCATCGGCACCAGCGGCAAGCTCACCGACGGCCAGGCCGCACAGATGAAGCATCAGGGCTTCGACAGCGCCTTGCGCAAGCCGTTCACCGTGCGGCAGGTCATCGACGCCATCGAAGCCGCCCACGCGATGGTGTACTGATCCGCTTTCGGCACGCGACGATCAATGTCGCTGAGGAATTGAAACAACGACATCCGCCGGCTTCACGGACGAAGCCGGCGGATGTTTTTTTCCAATCATCCGATTCCAGCACAAGCCGGGCCAAAGCGAAATGGGCCGCGAAATTGGCGCGTTTTCAGCGGGAAGCCGCAAGCGGCCCATTTTGCGCCGGCCCGGGTGACGTCACTTCCCGCTCGCGTCCTTCAATCCCGGAATCAGTTCCGCCCCGGCCTCCACCTTCGCCGAGGACGACCGCACCGAACTACCGATGGGCTCAGCCCTTCCGCCCAGATGCTTCGCGAGGAAATTCTCCGTCACCGCGAAGAACGCCATGTTGTTCTCCGGCCGCGCGAAGCCGTGGCCTTCGTCGGGGAACAAGACGTACGTCACAGGCAGTCTCTTGGCCTGCATCGCGCTGACGATCTGCTTGGCCTCGGCCTCCTTCACACGTGGGTCGTTCGCGCCCTGGCCGATCAGCAGCGGCTTGTTGATCGCCTCTACCCGCGTCAGCGGCGAGATCGAATCGAGGAACTCCGGCTCGCTGAGCGAACCCATGCGCTGATCGAAGATCGCCTTCACAGGAGCCCAGTACGGCGGAATGGTCTCCAGCAGCGTCTTGAGATGCGACGGCCCGACGATGTCCACGCCGCACGCGAAGAAATCGGGCGTGAAGGTGAGGCCCACGAGCGTGGCGTAGCCGCCGTAGCTTCCGCCCATGATGGCCACCTTGTCGGGGTCGGCGATCTTCTCATCGACCGCCCAATTCACGGCGTCGATCAGATCCTCGTGCATTTTCTTCGCCCACTCGCGGTTGCCGGCGTTGAGGAACGCCTTGCCGAAGCCGGTGGAACCGCGGTAGTTCACGCTCAGCACGGCATAGCCGCGGTTGGCCAGCCACTGGTGGACCGCGTTGTATCCCCACGAATCGCGGGCCCACGGGCCGCCATGCACCAGAAGCACCATGGGCAGATTCTCATACTTTCCAGGCGGCAGCGTGAGGTAGCTCACCAGGTCCAGGCCATCGCGCGACTTGATGATCTTGGGGTGCATGTGCGCCAGCGGCTGCTTGTCGAGCGATGACCGGTTGCTGAACAGGAACGTCGCCTTGCGCGCGGTGCGGTCGTACAGGTAGAACTTCATCGGGCCATCGTCCACCATGTACGAAACCGTCCATCGCTTGTCCGCCCTATCGCGCGACTGCACCATCATCTCGCCGTCGGCGACGTTGGAGAGATACTCCCAGTCGGCGCGAATCGCCGGATCAAGCACCTGCCAGCGTTCGCGGTCATATTCGAACGCAACGGCCTGAGGACGGCCGGTCTTGGGATCGAAGACGATCGGGCCAAGGTCGGCACGTTCGTCAGAGGCAATCGCCGTGTACGTCGGCTCGTCAACCGTCGTCGCGTCATACGCGTACAAACGGCCGGTGTTCTGGCCGCGGCTGTCGGCGAGGTACACGATGTTTCCGCCGCGGCTGAACCCCAGGGGGCCTGATGTGTCAGTGTCTTCCAGCGACCAGGAAGCAAGTTCGTACCAGGGGCTGTCGGCGCCGTCGCGCAGCATCGCCACGCTGCCGCCGGTGGGAAGAATCTTGGAAGCGAGCCGAACGGTGTAGCGGCTGTCGGCCATGAAGTCGGCAAAGCCGGCGTCATTCTGAAACACCACTTCGCTCGTGCCTGTGCGCGTGTTCACCTTCAGCGCATCGTGAAGCTGCGGGTTGCGGTTGTTCACCGCGACGAGAATGTCATCCGGGAAGTCACGGTCGGCGGCGAGGATGCGGGCCTGCACCGCGTCGAAGGGCGTGAGGTCGATTTCCCTGCCGTCGGCGATGTTCACCGCGTAGATGTGGAAGTTCTCATCGCCGCCCTTGTCCTGGCGATAGAGCAGTTGTTCGCCGTTGTGGGCCCACTGGTACATGCGGATCGGCCGCTGCGTGCCGGACGTGACGGCACGCGCGTCATCCTTGCCGATGGTCTGCACCCAGATATTCATCACGTTGTTGCGCGGCGCGATGTAGGCGATGCGCGTTCCGTCGGGGCTGATCTGCACATTGGCGCGATCGGCGTTGCCGAAAAACACATCACGCGAGATCAGCGGGGTTTCCCTCGCCAACACAGGCATGCACGAAGCCAACAGGGCACACGCCACCGTGACCAATGCGCCATGAAGCCGCAATGCACGCAATGCGATGCCGCCGGTGCCCCGCGATCTCCGCGTTCGTAGAGCAAGCACCTGCGAGCCTGCGGAATTGGACGGACACAATGCGGTGGCGTTGGGCATGAAAAGCGGCTCCGGGAAGGCGTGCGCGAGAGAATATCCCGCCGTGTCGAAACGTGCGTCGCCGCAGCGGATTCGCGATGCGCGTCATACCGCCGCTTGCCGCCCCGGTTCCTCCCCGGTTTCTAGATGATGGTTGAAATCACGCCGGCCCACAGCACGGTCAGATCAGATGTTGGCCTCAAAGAACTTCAGCACAGCGGGACCGACAGCGACTTCCATGCCATCCTCCAAGCGAACCTTGTCGATCTTCTTGCCGTCGAGAAGCGTGCCGCCGGAGGAGCCAAGGTCGCGAAGGACGAGTTCGTCCCCATCCTGTTCAATGGCACAATGCTCGCGGGAGACGCTCTGGGCCATGATCCGGATGTCACAGGACTCATCCCGTCCGACGATGACCTCGGCGTTGTCACCGAGCGCAAAGGCCTTCAGGAGCGTCCCAGCACGGTTGCAGACATGCAACTCCATCATCGCGCAAAACCTCCCAAAAGTGCTCGCCCGGGCGGTAGCAGCCGTTGCGTTCCTGACGCGGCCAACACGAAGCGTATTCTGAACCAGAAATCGTCGTTTGCCAACACAAACCACCTAAATTCCACCAAAGACCGTGTTCACAAAGATTTACGGCAGAGAATGTAGTGAAGGACGCACAAAACCCCCCGATTTGTCAGCTGCAATCGATGCAGAGCCGTCGCGCAGCCTTGCTGCATTCAGCTGCCATTCGCAGACGATGAGGGGCTGAAGTCCGCTGATTCGCGGAAGATCGTGCTCAATTCACCATCGGTGCTGCCCTCCAAGAACGCCCTTCTGGGCGACCGCTACACTCCTGCCCGCATGCGCTGGCTGCTCGACCTGTTGTACCTCATCCCCGCTGTTGTCACGAGCCCGGTCTGGCTGGTGAGCATGATCCGCACGGGCAAGATCCGCACCGACTGGCAGGGGCGCTTCGGCCGCGTCGCACAACCCCTTCTCCCCAAAGCCAATGGCGCCAAGAGACTGCTGTTCCATGCCGTCTCCGTCGGCGAAGTCAACGCCATTCGGCAACTCGTCGATCGGATGGCTGCGACCGAAAACGTGGAGGTTGTGATTGCCGTTACGACCGACACTGGCTTCGCACGCGCAAAGTCCCTCTGGCCCGGCAAGCATCCGGTCGTGAGGTATCCGTTCGATTTCTCCTGGGCTGTGTCACGGTTTCTGCGCGCCGTGCGGCCCGATGCCGTCGCATTGACTGAATTGGAAGTCTGGCCGAATTTTGCCGGCGCGTGTGCGCGGCACCAGATCGCCTTGTGCGTGGTCAACGGCCGCCTGACCGAACGCAGCTTCCGACGCTATCGAATCGTGCGCTGGATCATGCGGCCGGCCTTTGCATCGCTCGCCTTTGCGGCGGTGCAGAACGAGAACTACGCAAAACGATTTTGCGGGATGGGCGTCGGGGTCGGCAAGGTGCACGTCACCGGCACTATGAAATGGGACACCGCTCAGATCGTTGATTCCGTCGATGGCGCGGACCAACTGGCCCGCGACATGGGCATTGATCGCACACGGCCGCTGATCGTCGCCGGCTCGACCGCGCCCGGCGAGCACGAATTGCTGCATGCAGCGACGCCGCCGGGTGTGCAGTTGCTCTGCGCCCCGCGCAAGCCGGAGTGGTTCGACCAGACGGCAACTGTCTTGCCCGGGTGCGTGCGACGATCGAATCTGAAATCTCGAATATCGAATCCTCGATCTGATCGCTTTCTGCTCGACACCATCGGCGAACTTCGCATGGCATACTCGCTGGCGGACGTGGTCGTCGTCGGACGCACCTTCGGCGAACTGCACGGATCGGACATGATGGAACCCGCCGCGCTTGGGAAAGCGGTGATCGTCGGCCCCGCTGTGCGCGACTTCCAGGATTCGGTCGATGCGCTGATTGCCGGCGATGGATTGGTGCAGACCACAGCCGCTGAATTGCCCGGCGTGATCGCGCGGCTGCTGAATGACCGCACTGAGCGCGAACGGCTTGCGTCCAACGCGCGCCAGGTGATCATCGCGCATCAAGGCGCAACCGAACGGAACGCCGCGATGCTTCGCGACGTCATGCGCCGCGATTGAGACACACAATCGCCGTACGCCGTCCTTGCCGCGTTGCAAAAACAAACCCTCCGCCCCGGCGGGCAGCCAGGGCGGAGGTGGAGGAGAAAGAAGAAAGGCGAGTTGATCAGTGACGACGTGGCGACACCCTCACCGTCGGCACCGCGGGGCGTTTCACCCCGTGTTTCGATGCATTTCCCACACCAATCCATACGACAAATCCACGCGCAAAGTTCGCTCGGAGATCACGCAATTCATGCCGCCGCAACGGCGATCCGCCCACATTCCGCTGGTTTCGCGGCTCTCCCGAAGCATCTCTCCACGTCGCAGTCCGCACTCGAGCATGGCTCAAGCCTCCTCGTATCACCGGCGAACGAGAAACAGCACGGCACGCACACTGCAGGACAACGATTGCGTCGGCGAAACCCTCCGGCCGCAAACAGATTTTTGTGAAGAATGTGCAGCCGTTTTGCCAGAATGCCGCAAAGACGCGGGTTTTTCGCGGATCCAGATTTTGACTCAATCTGCCATTGCCAACGACGCAATGTGCGGCTCCATCACTTCGCCGGGCGAATGCGCCGGATCGGCGAATGCCACCTGCAACCGCTCAAAGAGCGCGTGCCGGCGGGCGTTGGCGATGCCGCCGTCGAAGTGGCCGTAGCGAGTGACGAAGCTCCATTTCTCATCGGAGGCGATGGCGTTGAAGATCGCCGCGGCTGATGGCGCGGGCACGATGTCATCCAGCGTCGCGAGTTTCGCCAGCGTCGGCGTCGCGATGTGGGCGGCATGCAACGCCGCGTCATACAGCAGAAGACCTTCAAGCAGTTGCGTGCGGTCATCGCCGCGCAGCGCGTCAAGCAGCACGTTGATCCTCGCGCCTGCCCCATTGCAGTATCGACCGGCGCGCCAGCGCCAGTCGCCCAGGCTCGGCAGCGCGAGGATCAATCGCTGCGGCGGCTGATTCATCAACGCCAGTTGCGCCGCGGCCATCGTCGCCAGGCCTCCGCCGAGCGACTCGCCGTGCAGCGTGATGGGCATGCTTGCGCCGAAATGCGCCCTTGCGCATCGCACCGCCTGCATGATGTCGGCCACCGCGCCGCGCACGATCCATGCCTCCGCCACCGCTCGCCGCAGCGGCGGCTTGTGCATGATCCAGTCACTGCGAAGATCGGGCATGTCGATCGTCGAGGGCGGATAGCCGCGTATACGGACGCGCACTGTTGCAAGATCGCGCAAAGTCCATGGCTCGGGCTCTTCGCCAAACGATTCCGGCACATCTGCGTAGCCATGACTGGTGACCACGATGCCGCGCACGGTGCTCTTTGGATCCGGAATCGTGACACGGGCCGCGATGCGCACCGAATCCAGCGATCGAATCATCACCTGGTTCATTGTCGTGTCGATCTCGCCCTGCCAGCGAACGGGCAGATTGCCCACCGCTTCGCGAAATGCCATCCAATGACCGTCAAACGCCTGCTGAAAGCCCAGAGGCAGCGCGAGATCGAGCCGTTGCGCCAGCGTCATGGCCACGGTCAGGCCGTAATCGACGGGTGAGGAGAGCATGCGAAGGGCGAGACTATGGCTGGCCAGGCTGCCCGGCCAGTCGTCGTCCGCCACGGAACCGCCGGCGCACCGCGAACAGCGCGAACCACGAGGTCGCGTAGATCGCGGAATCGACGATGAATCCGCTCCAGATGATCTGCATCGGCAGAGCGATGGCGCTGGCGACCGTCTGCCGAGCGTGTGGCATGATCGGCAGCCCTCCGGTGACGAACCCGCAGTATTCGTGATCCGGCCGCGACAGGAACACATCGAAGTCGTTGCGCACTCTGAACTCCTGCCAGAGGGCGCGCATGGGCCAGCCGCTCACCTCGCGCGCGATCGACGGATCGAAGTATGCGTATTCAGGATTCGGCGCTGGCTCATCTGATGGCATGCCGAACGGGATGATGGCGGGACTCGCCGCGGCGGCCGACGCCTGCAGGGCGACGTATTGCCCGCGCCATTGCCGCAAGCTGGCGAGCAGGCCGCTGTTATGGACGTTGAAGCTGTTGTGCGTGCGCGGCTCAAGCTCCCTGATCGACCGATCGAGATCAACGAGCACCTCATCGCGCATCCACGCCACGCGCGTGACGCCCGGGCCGTCAAGCCGCTGCAGAAACCAGATGCACGGCGGCTCATGCGACCACGCGCGACGGGCCAGGACAGAGTGAATTCGAGAAAGCGCCGAACACCCCCAGGCCACCGCGACAGTTGTCGCCGCGCCCATGCCTGCGCATGCAAGAACGCGGCCGGCGATCAGCATTCGACGATCGTTGTGGAGCACGTCGGGCGAATTCGACGCGCCGCATTCCGGGCAGCGCAGTTCAGCAAGCCCCTGCAACGAGTACGTGCAGCAGGCGCATCGCCCCTTCGCGATTCGTCGAATGCGCGTGCGAGCCGCCAGCCATGAAATCAGCACGCACCATATCAACGCGAAGACCGTGGTGTTGAACAGGAATCCGGACCAGATCGGCGTCAATGGCAGGATGCCATCCATCGCGCCGTTGGTGAGCGTTTGTCGGGGAGTTCGCACCGCCCAGCCGTCGCGTATTTTGGAGACAACGGGCGTGGCGAACGTCCCCGGTTCGTTCCATCGATTCCCCGGTTTCGAGAAATATCCCGTTGCGCTCCACTTCAGCGCACCGCGCGGCCAGCCCGATGCGGAGATCATCTGGTCGTCGATCCACCATGACATGCCCTGCGACGCCGCGACCGGATCGGGAACTTCGCTCCAGAGCGGAAGCGTCATCGCAACCTCATGGTTTCGACTGGAGTTCGGATCGAGCTGGATCTGCGTCGCGCCGATGGATGCGCGCATCGTCACCATCCACCGCGGGCTGCCGGCATGCGAGAATCCGCGGGTCAGCGGCGCCCACTGCAGCGGCGACCACAACGCGCACCCCCAGGCGATGACGACCGTGGTCAATGCGCCCATCAGCACCGACAGCAGCATCCTCCGGATTGGCGCCAGCCGCCGCATGCGCTCCATTATGCCAACTCCGGTGCTTCAACGATGCAACGTTCCGTTGTGTTTCCGGTTCTGATAAGTTGTTGCTCGCGTCCAGATTTTCAAGGAGAAATCGCCCGTGCGGTCAATGTTCATCATCTTCGCCCTTGCCACCGGACTGAACACGATCGCCATGCCGCGCGCCGAGGCGCAGTCGCCGCAATCTGCGACGTCCGCCAGCGACGCCATCGCAACATCCAAGCCCGACGACAAGAAGAACGCGCCGCCGCCCGATTCGGTCACGCATCATTCCATCACCGTCAACGGCAAGACGCTCAACTACACCGCCACCGCGGGCTCTCTTCTGATGAAGGAGGAGAACGGCAAGGAGAAGGCCAACATCTTCTTCACCGCCTACACGTTGGATGACGTGAAGGACACCGCGACGCGGCCAATCACGTTCTGCTTCAACGGCGGGCCCGGATCTTCATCGGTCTGGCTGCACATGGGCGCGTTCGGGCCGAAGCGCGTGCAGATGGGCGACGCGGGCGAGCTGCTGCCCCCGCCGTAT
>CAZCGB010000035.1:0-11501 GCA_964498045.1 uncultured Isosphaeraceae bacterium | reverse complement strand
AGCCGATCGGCCAGTGCGCCAAAACGCTCTGCTGGCCAGCGTTTGTCAGCACGATTCGCACCCGGATTTATGACGATGAATGAAGACGTCACATCGCGCAGGAGTTCATCGGCCGCGGAGTCGTCATCTGGCGTCGTGCGCAGCTCGATGCGCAAGTCGAACTTGGCCGTCGGATCGAGGCCGAGCGCGAAGCGCGCCAGCATCGCGTAGTAGTCGACCATTGCCGTGGGCAGATCTCGCTTCTCGGGAACAATCCGGTGCGTGAGCAGCGCGTGTCGTCCGTCGCGGTCGTAGCCGATGCGGATCGGCGTGCCAGAAATGCGCGCACCCATGGCGGAGCGGAAACTGTTCGGAAGCAGCAGAACGGCTTCGGCATCGCACTGTTTGATCGCCTTCGCCAATCGCTGCGGGCCGAAAATGCCCTTGCTGTCGCAGACGATGGTGGAATCGATGAAGGGGAGCCCGGCAAGAAGTTGATCGAGTCCGGGGCGGCAAACCGCTGTGATGCGCGTCTCGGGAAGGCGTTCGCGCAACGCTCGCAGCACAGGCGTGCACATCACGGTGTCGCCCACCCACGAAGGGCAGATGACGGCGACACGACGGAGCGTGGGGTACAGAGGACTCACGAGTGACGATTCAGGATCGGCGATGCTTCGTGCTGTTCACGTGACGAATCCGCCATCGTCAGTTGAAAATCCGGAATCGTCAATCCGGGTTGCGGCCGCGTTTCCACTCGTCCCCCTCGTCCACCGGCTCGCCCCAGAGTGTTGCTTCGCCGAATTTCTGGGTATACCACCGTGTGGTCAATCGTCGAAGTTCAGCGGCGAAACCTATGGCCGCCAGGCGATTCACCGGCAGTGTCACGTGAATTCGATCCGCTTCGCTGCGCAGGTCCAGGACAGCGACGCCTTGACGCTCGGCGATCGCGTGCGCAGTGGCTTCCACCATTCCGCGGACGCGTGCATCACCCAACGGCTCCCCTTCCAGAGCGCGAAGCGTGATGGTGGTGGCGTCCGACATGATCGGAGAATGACCTCAGCCGCGCAGATCCAGCACCAGCAGCGTCATCGTCAGCATCTGCACGAGCGCTGCGCCGAGCATCCACTTGGCGAAGACTTCGAAGGAATCAAGCTGCAGAAGGCCGAGCACCGCCAGTGTGAGCGCGAGCAGCTGGCACAAACCCGCAAGCATGGTGACGAATCGAAACTCAACCCGGCGCAGTCGATCATCTCGAATCGCCTCGGTGAGTTCGTTCACGGCGCGCCGAATGCCGGCAGCGCCGGAATCACCCTCGGCGGCACGATTGGCTCCAGCCGGCGTGGCGGCGGCCGGAGTCACGGCACGCGCGGGTGGCGGAGATGGTTGCGGACTCGGCTGATTGAGCGCCGGGGAAGTTGAAGCGCTTCCTGCTCGGTGCTGCAGGATGATCCTGACGACCTCGCTGAACGTGGCGGCGGCATCCGTCGGCTTGACGCGCTGAGCCAGCTCCGCATCGCGCGAGAAGAGCACTGTTCGGCATCCTGCCGCCTTGCCCGCAAGCACATCGCGCTCCTGATCGCCGATCATCCACGAACGCGAAAGGTCGAGCCCCATGTCGCGAGCCGCCTGCAGAATCATGCCCGGATGCGGCTTACGCCACGGATGATCGCGGCGATAATCCGGCAACGTCGCCTCGGGGTGGTATGGGCAGTAATAAAATCGGTCAATCAAGCCGCCGCCCGTCGCAGGCGAACCCCCTTCGCCACGGCCGGATTGCTCATCGACCAGCGTGGCGATGCGCTGATGCACCGCGTCGACGTCTTCCTCGGTGAATTTGCCTCGAGCGACTCCGGCCTGATTGGATACGACGATCAGTCGATACCCTGCGTCGCGCAGCGCGCGCAGTCCGGGTCCGACGCCGGTGATGATGCGCACCGCCGCGGGGTCGCCCAGGTCGCCGTCGTTGGCGATCAACGTGTTGTCGCGATCAAGGAAAATGGCCGGCTGCACGGGGCGGCAATCATACCGATTCTGGATCGGGGATTTTGGACTCCGGCCGAGGCGACGCCAACCCCACCGCAAAATCGGTGGGATAACTGGCGGAGACCTTCCTGCCAGGAGGCAATTCCAAAACTCAAAATCGGAACTCCGTACACTCTCCAGATGCTCTGGCTGGACGATTCGCTTCGCGCGCAGATACCGACCGGCCGCGAGTTCGAGTTTGTCCTCGGTCTCGACGGTGAAGTGTTTCGCGCGCAGAAGAATCGCCGCATGATCCGCACGCCGCTCGGCGATCGGATGTGCTTCGTCAAGACCCATGGGCGGGCCGCCTGGAGGGAGATCGTCAAGAACGCCTCGCGCGGCCGATGGCCCGTGCTCACCGCCGAACCCGAGTTCAATGCCATCCGGCGCTGTGCCGAGCTGGGCGTTCCGACCGTGAAGGCGATCGGATTCGGCGTGCGCGGCCGCTTCCCCACTGAACTCGAATCATTCATCATCACGGAGGAACTCGCCGGATTCATGCATCTCGACGAGTTGCCCGGGGAACTTGCGTCGCTCTCACTTCAGCAACGCACGAGGATTCACCGCCGTCTGATTCACGACGTTGCGAGCATCGCCCGATTGCTGCACGCCAACGGCCTCAATCATCGCGACTTCTACCTGAATCACTTCATGCTGCCCCGGCGGGATTGGCGCGCCTGGAGCGGAGAGGACCTGCGCGTGCATGTCATTGACCTGCACCGAATGCAGCAGCGCGAATCGACGCCCCGAAAGTGGGTGATCAAGGACATCTCGGGATTGCTCTTCTCGGCGTTCGACGCCCAACTCACCTCGCGCGACTGGCTGCGATTCCTCACCGAGTACTGGCAGAGGCCTTGGCGCGAATGCTGGAGCGCGACACGGCTCTGGCGGTGGCACGTGATGCGGCGCGCGGTCAGCCTGTACCAATCCGAGCGCGGAAGACCGCCGCGACTTCCGGGCGATCCTGCCAGTTCCGCATGAAACGGACGAGATCGTGGCGACGTTCGCGCCGCAGAAGAACGCCCGAGCGATGAATGCGCAGGCCGTCAAGATCGACGAGCCAGAGCTTGCCTTGCGGATCCACGATGAAGTTCGTCGCCTTCATGTCGCCATGACCGGCCCGCAGCTGTCCGAGCGTCTGCCAGATCCGCGCGAACTGCTTCGCGAGCGATGCCAATTCGGCGGCATCAACCTCGCCCGAGTGAATCGTGTCCAGCAGCGAACGTCCCGGCACGAATGTCGTCAGCAGATACGAGCGCAAACGCAGCAAGCCATGCCTGCGTTCCTCCACGCATGCAAGCGGAGCGGGAGTGGGCAGTCCGGCCTTGATCAGCCGACGGCCGTTGAGCCAACTCCACCGCGCGCGGGATCGCAGCGGCATGTGCATCGCCGTGTGCAGCGGTGATTTCAGGTTGTAACGCTTGAGCGTGCAATGCCGGTCCGCATTGGAGCGTGACGCGTCTTCCGATGTTGAATCGAGCGCGACGCGCACCACCGTGCTCCGGTCGCCGTCCTTCAACATGTGCCCTCGGGAAAGCACCTCATCTGGCGTGCTCCACAATCGATCAACCAGCGCAGCGGGCAACTCGCCGACGTGCCACATCACGCGCGACATGCTGCGGCTCTGTTGAACCGGGGGGAGTGCCGACATCGGCTGGGTGCGAGTGGAGCCCAACGGCCGTTGCGGGGCCATCGCACAATGCGCAGCGGGTTTCTGCGATGGAAGCGGCATGCCTGTTGCGCGGAAGGTAACGCGCATCGGCTCACGACGCGACGTAGGACGCAATTCGACCGCCACCGCGATTCCTTCGGGCGGCGCTATCCATGCGTGCTCGCGCGCGCGGAACCTCCGTTGCCCGCGAACGCCGGATTCACCTTCTGAAGCGCAGTTCGAAATCGCACGGCGTGCTCGGGTGCCAGATGGGCATGGTCCAGATAATCGCAGACGAATCGCTCGACCCCGAACGTTTTGAGAGCGGCGAGATCTTCCGGATACCTTGTCAGTGGACGGAAGTTGCGAGCGCGCATGGCAGGCGGCAGCGCACTGCCGCGGAATCGGGTCTCCGAAACGTCGATCAGCGTCAGCGTCATCGTGCCGGGTGGCTGCTCATGCGCGAGGAAGTTGCCGAAGTGTGCCGCTCGAAAGTACACGCCGCGTTCGTGCAGCGTCGCGAGCAGTTGCGCTAAGGCACGCATGAGGCGTTGGCGATCCGCATCTTGGCCGTTTGAAAGCGCTTCGCGCAGCGAAATGCCCGGCAGTCGCTGGTACACCACGATGTCGCGTCGCATGGACGGCACGCGTGCAAGCGTGTCGACCCGGGTCGTTGGGATAAGGCGAGCGGCGAGTTCTCGCGCTGCGAAGGCAAAGCGCTTCGCGTATGGACGCAGCAAGGCTGAAGACAGCAGCCTCTTGCGCCGAAAGAGCTTGATGACGCGGCCGTCGGGTGTGAGCAGCACCTTCACGCCATGCTCATCAGCGCTCAGCGGCTTTGCGCCCGCCGCAAGTTGATCGAATTGCGCCTGCGTCCATCGCTGCATTCGGGGTCAGCGTACCGCGCCACGCGTGCCCGGGCGGATCACGTACGTTCGAGCAGCGCGTAACACTGTTTGGACACTCCCGGCCGAGTGGCTCGCCATTCGCTCACTTTCAGGCCGACCGCTTCCGCGTCGGCGGCGAACACTCCGGGCATGATGGGCACACGATCGGTCGCCGGCTGCGAACGCATGCGATTCCGCACGTTGAACAGTTGTCCGAGAAGCGAACGGGAAGAGAAGAACGAAACGACGATGCGGCTCCTGGCGATGCGACGCAGCTCGCGCAGCGCCTCGCGGCGGACGTTCGCTTCGTGAAAATGATGAAACAGCCGATTGCACACCACCGCATCGAACTGATCAGCCGTGAAGCCGGTGCTGAATGCGCTGGCGACGACGAATCGATCATCGGCAATCGTCACGCCCTGGGCCACCGCGTACATGCGCGCCTGATCGATCATGTGCGGCGAAGAGTCGGCTTCGGTCACGGAATAGCCTGCAGCAACCAGCTCCGGCAGCAGCCGCCCGGTGCCGCAAGGGAGATCCAACACGCTGGCGCCGCGGGGCAGACCGCGGAGCATGTGAAGAATGCAGGAAACCTCTCGGCGATGCGAAGGCGTGTCGTTCAACCCATGCGCGTACTTGGCAGCGGCATTGGCGCTGTTGAATCGTTCGTACGCTTCATCGGCGGATGTCCGCGATGTGGTCGAGGCAATCGTCTTGGTGGTGGCATCGGGCATGGGGTGGCCAGACATTGGGTAACCTATACGGCGATCGGCGACATGACCTGCAAAGCCTGCGGGCACGCCCAATGGTTGCACACGATAACCGCATCAGCCCCATGTCCCTCGCGTCCGCCGAAAAAAAAACCGGCAATTCAATCGCCGCATTGTCGCCGCCAGGCTCGGTTCAGGAGGCCTTGCGGTATGGCCGTGAGCATGACTGGATCGGGCATCATGTCGCCACCGTCCTGGCGATGATCTACCTGTTCCTTCTGCCCCTGGCGACGATGCCGAAGGATGCAGCTTTCGGCGTGCTTGCCGGATGGACGCTGATCCGACTTCCTCATACCTGGCGCAGTTTCTGTGCGTTCAAGGGAATGCCGATCGCGTGGGGCTTGCTGGCGTGGGTTGGCTGGCAGGCCTTGAGTTTCACGTGGTCGCACAACCTGTCGCAGGCGTGGGACGAGTTGAAGGTGCAGCGCATGCTGGTCACGCCGCTCCTGCTCTGGCCCATTCTTGATCGGGCTCCGTGGCTTGTGATGGCCGCGCTCGCGGGAGCCTTGGCTCAAAACGGCGTGCAGGTGATGCAGGAACTCGGCTGGCTGGCTGTGCACACTTCCGGCGAGGGCCGGCTGCGCGGTCTCATTCATCCCATCCACAGCGCGATGTGGTTCGGGGTCGCCATGGTCTGGCATCTTTCCGCCATCCTCAACACCCGCGGCCGGTGGCGATGGGCCTCGTTGCTGCTCCTTGTCATCTCCGCGGCAGGGTTGATCGCCACTGGCAGCCGCGGTCCGTGGATCGGCACGGCCGTCGCTTTGTTCGCGGCGATGATCGTCATTCCACTCCGTCGGCCGAAGACGCTCAGGGCCGCTCTCATTCTGGCGATGGCGGGAACGGCAGGTCTTGTCATCACCTGGATTCTTGGACAGGGCATGATCCGTCCTCGATTGGCCGAAGCCCAGCATGAGATCAATGAAGCGCGACACCAGGAGGTGTATTGGACGAGCGCGGGCTTGCGACTTGGGCTTTGGAGCTGGGCCGCCGAAGTCTGGCGCAGCTCGCCGATCATCGGCGTCGGCGCGGGCGGCTTCCCGCAGGCGTATCAATCGCTCGATTCGTTCCATCATGCTTGTGAGATCGCTCGTGATCGGAGCATGCGCGAGGAAGTGGATGGCTACGATGCCGCCGTGGAAGCCGGCCGCGATGTGACGAGGCTTCGCGGATACAAACGCGGCATGAGGTTGTACGACAACCGCTTCGACTACCTCACTCGTGATCACGCCCACAGCACATACATGCACGCGCTGGCGAGCGAGGGCCTTGTCGGGTTCCTCCTGATCGTGGTCGTGCTGCTGATCATCGCCTGGCAGTGCTGGAATGATCGATCGGACCATCCGTACAGCGATGGCATGCTGTTCACGCTCATCTGCTGGATCGTTGGCGCGCTCTTTGATTGCTACGAGCTCAACGGCCACCAGCTAGGATTGATCGCCCTTGTGGCGGCCCTGACATTGCCCGGTCGACCGCGCGTGCGTTGGAAATGGTCTGCGATTGGAGATTGATGGCATGTACGTTTCCTGCCCGACGAATGACGATCAATCCCTCGCCGGGGGCTGTCGCCGTCGATAGAACGAACCTTCTTGTGAGATGATCCGACCCGCTTGCCCTGGCTTCTTTGCATCCTTGCCGCGTACCTGATCGGGTCGATTCCGTTCGGCGTGATCCTCGCGCGAAGCAAAGGCGTGGACATCCGTCAGCACGGCTCGAAGAACATCGGCGCGACCAACGTCGGCCGCGTGCTTGGCAAGAAATTCGGCGTGCTGTGCTTCATTCTGGATTTTGTGAAAGGCGCGGGCCCGGTGATTGGCGCGGGTTTGGTCAACCACACGTTCGGCTGCGAGCCGGATGTCCTTTCCGCATCGCAGATGTGGCTGTGGATGGCCGTTGCGGGCGCGGCGGTCATGGGGCACATGTTCTCGGCGTTTCTGCGATTCGCAGGCGGTAAGGGCGTCGCCACGGGCTTCGGCGCAATCGCGGCGATGTACCCGCTGCTCACCTATCCCGCGTTCGCCGCGATCGTCGTGTGGTACCTCGTGCTGCGGACGACCAAGTACGTCTCGCTGTCCAGCATCCTCGCCGTGTTGAGCCTGCCGTTGAGTTACCTGATCAGCGTGATTCCGCCCCGCGCGATGGATCAGCCGTTCGACCTGACGATGGACCACCTGCGGCACGCCGCGCCGCCGTTCATCGGCACCCTGCTGATCGCCCTCATGGTGATCTGGAAACACCGGAGCAACATCGCAAGGCTGCGGCGCGGCGAGGAGCCGAAGGTGAGCGACAAAGGTCGCCGCGGGGACCTGCACGTGCCGCAAATCGAACGAGAGTGAGTCGGCTCGAGTGGACAGCGCGGTTCTGGCGGCTCAGTACTTCTCCCGAACGGCTTCGAGCATCCTGCGCCCGCGCTCTTCGACCCGATCAAACCGCCCTTGTGCGAGATCGTTCGGATCGAACAGGTTGTTCACGAAGCCCACCGCGAACGCCCCGGCCTTCAGCACCGCTGCAGCGTTGTTTTCGTGCACGCCGCTGGTGGGAACGATTCGCAGGAATGGCATGGGCCCGCGGACGCTCTTGATGTAGTTCGGAAGCGGTTCGGGAGCGGGGAAGAGCTTCTGCAATGCCGCGCCTGCGCGATGGGCCCGCAGCAGTTCCGTCGGCGTGTAACAGCCCGGCATCATCGCCACATTGAGAGCCTTCGATTCGTCAATCACCGCTTCGTCTACCACGGGCGACACCAGAAATTTCGCGCCGGCTTCCACAGCTTCGCGCGCTTGTGCCGCCGTGAGCACCGTCCCCGCGCCGACGACGACATCCTCCATCCGGCTGAATGCGCTGATCAGCTCGAGGGCGTTGGGCACGGTCAGCGTGAATTCCAGCACGCGGAAACCCGCGGCGATCGCGGCACGCATCGCCGGATCGGCGGCTTCGACGAGATCGGTTCGCAGAATCGCAGAGGCCCGGGCGGCGCGATAGAAATCAATGAACGATTCGGGTTTCATGAGATCGCGAGTCTACGCACGACGACAAAGCCCAGGCATGTCGTGCCTGGGCTTTGCGAAATTCCAATGAGCGATCATCAGCCTTTGATGTCGATGGTGCGGCCGATCTGCACCGCGGTGGCGGCTTCGATCTTGTCTGCCGCTCGCGTGTACAGGCTGAAGTTGCCCGCATTCATGCGTGGCACGCTCACGCCGTCGAACTCGATCGCGCCAGGCACGCGGCCGGCGATCAGCGATTGAGCCGCGGCATTGCTTGCCTGTGCAGCGGAAGCAGGGCCGATCTGGGCAAGCGGAGCTGTGGCCTGTGTGAGAGAGGTTGGCGCAATGGTCGACGCGGGCGTGATGGATGCGGCCGATCGCGATGGCGGCACGCCGTACGCTCGGGCAATGTGGGGGGCAATGAAGTTGCTGCCGTTTGTGCCGTCGATGCGCATGGACGTTGATCGAGTGTAGAGCGGATTGGCGGACAGTCCAGAGGCAAGCCGGTCGATCGACGCACGCGGGTGTTATGCGGACGCGATCGCAGAAGGCGATGGGCATGCATCGGCGAATCACGCAGCGGAACTGCAGCGATGAATCGTCAGCTCAAAGAACGGGGCGGAGGGCGTCGTCGCGTCGGTTATCCTGGAACGTGCGCGGGTTCTGCGCACGCCGAGCGCCGCTGTTCAGAGCGATGTCGAGTGATCGCGACCAGCGCCGATCGCGCCGATCTGCGTCGCCAGCTGCATCGAATTCGCGGTGTCTCGAAGCAGACGAAGGTCCTCGAGATCGATCGGGCCATTGACGATGCGCAGAAGGATCGACTCCGCAGCCATCACCGTCGCGCGATCGTCGGCCCGCAGTCGCGCGCGGAGTTCCGCGAGACGCTGCGGCAATTCGTCGTATGTCGCAATCTCGCGCACGCGCTCGACATCGCTGAAGTTCGTCAGATCGCTGTCGCCGAGCGTATCCAGAAGCACGGCCGTGTTGTGCAGGGTGTCGCTGTCCGCGTCGGAAATCACTGTCCGCTTCACAAGCTCGGTGAGTGTGCCCCGCGATGGCTGGACGCTGGCAAGCTGCTCATCAATCGCAGTGCGTGTGGCGTCATCGAGGGAGAATTCCGTGCTGACGGGCACATATGTCGTGCTTGAAGCCTGAAAGACACCCGGCTCGAGGCCGCCATCGAAGGTCCATGAACGCAGGCCGGAGGTGTCGGTCACAAACGAACTGGAAGAGGAATGCCCGCTCTCGGAGCTGCGGGCGAATCCGTGAACTGGATCCTGCGATTGAGGCAGTGACTGACGATCAAGGAACCAGATTGAACCCGCCAATCCCAGGCATGCCGCCGCTGCCACCCATCCCAGCCAGCTCGTCCAGTTCCAGCCGGCTTGCTCGTAGACGCGAGCGAACACGGTGCGATCCAGCACGGCATCGGCGAAGCCTGACGGCAGTTTTGATGGCGCAAACATCGCCGCATCCATCGCGATCAGGCCGTCAAGTCCCTCGGCTTCGTTCACCAATGCACGGCAGGCGGCGCAGGTCGCCAGATGTCGTTCCGCCAGATGCCGGGTTTCGGCATCGACTTGATCATCAACCAGCCCCGAAAGCGTCGCTTTGATGTCCGTGCAATCGAAAGTCATCATCGTGCTCCTGTCGTCAGTTCCCAGCCGCTTGCAGCGCCGCTCAATCACGCCTGCTTGTACTTGCGAAACTCAAACGTCTGCGATTCATCGTCCGCACGCGCAGCGTTTTTCTTCAGTTCGTCGAGCAGAGCGGCTCGCGCCCGGTTCAATCTGCTCATCACTGTTCCCACTGGCACACCGAGATGCTCGGCGATCTGCTCGTAACTCAACTGCTCCTGTGCGCGAAGCATGAGTATCGCGCGTTTCGTCTCATCCAACCGGTCCATCGCACAGCGAACGCGATCGAGACCCTCGCGCTGATCCGCGCCGGCATCGCTGCGGTCGCGGGCCCGCAACGCCGGGTCGTCGGAGAACTCGGGAAGCGCGCCCGGCCGCTTGGTGCGCTGGAGGGCGTTGATCGAGAGATTGGTCACCACGCGGCGCAGCCAGCTTGACCATGCGATCTCGCCGGCATCAGGCGGACACTTCCAGAGGCGGATGAATGCCTCCTGCACGACTTCCTCCGCGCGATGGCGATCGCGGCAGATTCCGGCCGAGAGCGCAATGAGGCGCGGGCCGAAATCCTGCATGACTTGCCGCAACTTGCTTTCCGTCAATTGCTGAGACATGGATCAGCGAGCGGGTGAACGATGCGAACGGTCGCTGCGGAAGCTGTTCAGGCCGCCGCGAGACAATAGACACGGCCCGGACGCATTTGATTCCCGCGAGCGGCAAATCCCTCAGCCAGGGCCAAAAAACCAGCTTCTTCCAGCCGCGCCGTCATGGCTTGGTCATTGCCCAACGGCCGTCATGATCCAGCCCCAAACGTCCGCGTCTGTTCCGTTGTGGGGCGGCCCTTGGAATCCAGTTTCGGATTGACACCAATGATCTGTTCTTCCTGCTGTGCGGGTGTGCCGGGCAGTGGACCGAGCTTGCGGCGTTGCTCATCCGTCTCACCTGACCACCACACGTTCGGTTCGAGGACAAGCGCGGCGGCGTCTACGCCGTTATTCACCTCGACAATTTGCTTGACTTCACCCGGGTCCCAGATCACCAGATTGTTGCCGAAGATGTTGCGCGCGGGCACGGCCATGCGCACATCCGGGCTCTGGTTGAGAAGCGCGAAGACACAGCGGGTCGGGTGAAGAATCGTGCTGCTGCGAACCAGGCAGTCGGTGGCGTGGATGAACGCGATCGGGCACTGGCTGCCGATGATGCGGGTCTGCTCGACGGTGACGCGGGCGGCCTCGGTGACGCTGGCGTTGGGAGCGTCAGCGGGAACTGGCGGAATGAACTCCTCGGGATTGCTCTTGCCCCCGATGCAGATCGCAATGTCGCCGGCATTGTCGAAGCTGGAATCACTGATGCTGACACGATCGCTGCCGGCCCGCGCGCGAATGCCACAGTATTGGCTGTGATCCTTGATGCCCAGGAACGAGCAGCGGGTGATGACCACGTCTTCGCATGCGACCAATTCGACTGCCGATCCTCCCCAGCCTTCGACATGCACGTTGTTGAGCCGGGCGTCAGCGAAACCGCAGAGCTACACGCCATGCCGCTGGCCACGAGGTCCGACCTAGGAAATG
>CAZCGB010000034.1:0-11529 GCA_964498045.1 uncultured Isosphaeraceae bacterium | reverse complement strand
CCACCGTGCCTGAGCCCCTCCAGCCCGAGTGCCTCTTCGCCGCGCTGGCCGACGGCGGGCTGTTCAACGCCGCCGATTTCGACGGCATCTCCCTCAGCGGCGCGTTCAACACGCAGTTCACCGAAAGCGTCCTCGACTGCAGCGGCTGCGGGTACGGCAGCGGCCACTCCAACGTCCACCTCTGGCTGCACGGCACGATCGACCTCGGCCCGACGCCCTTCGACGGCGAGGCGAGCATCACCGCGGCCATGCGCACAAACTGGTATCCGCAGGGCTATGCCCAGCGCGGCTGGTTCTACTCGCGCCTCGGCGGCGGCAGCGCATCGCGGCCGGCGGTGGGAACGGCGGTCAATCCGCCGGCGACGCCGTTCATCATGGGCGGCGACTTCAACAACGCCTCCTACGCGGGTTGGAGTTACCACGGCGGAAGCGTGGGCGGCTCCATCGTCAACGAAGGCGGCGCGCAGTTCCTGAAACTCGGCAACGGCATCGGATCGTCGCCGCTCGCGCGGCACAATCGCCTGTTCATTCCCGTCGGCACGACGCAGATCGAACTGGACACGCGCGTGCTGACCGGCGCGAATCCTTCGGGCGAAACGCTGCAACTGACGCTGGCCGATCAGGACAATGTGCCCATCACAGTCTTCAGCGACCCGATCGCGTTGACCGCCGGCGGCTGGGTGGTTGACCGCCGCTTTGCGATTCCCGCCGCCGTGCAGCGCGGCCGCACATATGTGCTGTCGATTCAGATCGTGCCCAACGCCAGCGCGTCAGCGGTGATCGGCATCGACAACCTCAATCTGGTCGTGCAGCCGCTTGTGCCGGGCGACGTGAACGCCGACGGCTGCGTGAACGTCGCTGACCTGCTGGCGGTCATCAATAGTTGGGGAGCATGCCCTGCCGTTCCCGCATGGTGCCCGGCCGACGTCAACCACAGCGGTGGCGTGGATGTGGCGGACTTGCTGACGGTGATCACCAACTGGGGCTGCGTGTAAGGTCGTCGCACAACGGGATTCACCACGGAGATCACGGAGAACACGGAGGAGGGAATGGACGAAGTTTCTGCGAAAAAAGAGCCGCAGATTCTCTCCCCGTGTCCTCCGTGATCTCCGTGGTTCATTCCGCTTTCAGCGCTCATGCAGCGGCTCGGTACGGCTTCGCGTGGAGTTCGATGTCGCGTCAGAATCGCGCGACGCGGGCGGCCCGCGATGAATCGTCTGCTTGCCGAAACGGTCGTTGATGGCGTCGGCGGCGCGGTCGATGCTCGCGCGGCGGGCGTCATCGCGCTGCGTGAACAGGTTCAACTGCGATTGCGCCTGACCGAGATGGCCCGCCGCCATGCCGATCAGGCGAACCGGGCGGAAGCCTTCGCGCGCCCATTTCTCGAACAGCGAACTCGCGGCGTTCCACAAAAGGTCGGTGCGATCGGTCGCTTCATCGAGCGTGTTTGAGCGGGTGATGGTCTCGAAGTCGCCGAAACGGATCTTCACCGTCACGCTGCGCGCGGAGAGTTCGTGTCTGCGAAGGCGCCTCGCCACGGCCTCGGTCTGCTCCAGAAGCACATCGCGCACGGCTGTGGGATCGGTCAGATCGTGGCCGAAGGTCTGTTCGTGGCTGATGGATTTGGCCTGGGAATCAGGCGTGACGGCTCGATCGTCCTCGCCTGCCGCGAGCTGCCGGAGTTTGTGCGCGTACTGGCCGAGGATGGCTTCGAGCGTGGAGAGCGGAAAGGCGAGCACGTCGGCGAAGGTGTTGATGCCGAGGTTCTTCAGGCGCGATTCGGTGGCGGGCCCGACGCCCCACATCATGCCGATGGGCAGCGGGTTCAGTGTTTCGCGCACGCGGTCGCGCTCAATGACCGTCATCGCATCAGGTTTGTTCATGCCCGAAGCGAGTTTGGCGAGGAACTTGTTGGGCGCGACGCCGACGGAGCAGGTCAGTCGGAGTTCCTGCTGCACGCGGGCGCGGATGTTCCGGGCGATGGTGACGGGATCGCCGAGCAGTCGTCGCGAGCCGGTGACGTCGAGGAAGGCTTCATCGACGCTGAGCGGTTCGACGAGAGGGGTGAAGGCTTCGAGGATGCTGAAGACCTGGCCGGAGACCTCGCGGTACGCCGAGCCGCGCACGCCGACGACGATGGCGTGGGGGCAGAGGCGGCGCGCCACGGCTGTGGGCTGGGCGCTGCGGCAGCCGAAGGCGCGGGCCTCGTAGGAGGCGGCGGCGACGACGCCGCGCGAACCCGATCCGCCGACGAGCACGGGCTTGCCGCACAGTTCGGGACGATCGCGTTGCTCGACCGAGGCGAAGAACGCATCCATGTCGACGTGCAGGATGTCGCGCTGCGGAATCATGGGCGGCAGTCATCAACGATAGCGGCGCGCATCGAAAAGCGTCGGCCGCCGAGACGGCCGACGCTTGGAGTTTTTTGCACATGTTCTGCCGCGAACCGACGCGTCAGAACGTCAATAGTTCCAGGTCGATGAGCAGTTGGAGACCATGCCGGGAAAAGCCGGCTCGGCGACGAAATTGGTCAGCGGCTGGGTGAGCTTGATGATGCGCAGATCATCCTCGTAGTAGTTGATGTTCCAGTTTGCGCCGCTGCAATACAGGCCGAAATGGAACTGGCAGGCGGTGGATTGCGGCCGGGTGAACCACGCGCGAACGATCTTCACGCCGTTCTGCCAGACGTGCATTTCGCCTGCGCCGAGATTGACGTACACGGTGACGCGGTTCCACTGGTTGCGCGGGAAGGCCGGCGCGCCGAGGGTGTATTGGATTCCGGTGACGTGCGTCGGCCGCAGGCGCATGGTGGGGTCGTCGATGTTGAGCGTGATGACGCGATGCCAGGCGTTGGAGCAGTCGTCGGTCACGGTCATCATGCTCATCCACAGGTCGCTGTCCGCGGAGTTCATGAGGTAAGGGACCTCGAGGTAATTGCGGAACTGCACCACGAAGCCGTTGGGCGCGGAGAAGCCTCCGGGGGATGGAATGGCGAAGGTCGGGAGGATGGCATCGCCATTGAACCGCAGTCCGCCGTAGCCTCGATGCACGCCATTGACTCCGCCGGTGCAGAGAATCTGCGAGCGCATCGAATTGCTCGGCGAGACGAAGTTGGTGGTGTTGAACCCAGCCAGCGTGCAGGGATTGGTGTCGGCGTTGTACTGGCTGCTCCAGTTGTTGTAGTTGCCTGCCGCCCAGTCTTCGCACCACAGCACATAGCCCTGGCCGTTGGATGGCGGGGGCGTCTGACACTGACCCCAGGTCGCAATGACCAGCATGAGATCCTGCACGTTGATCTGGCCATCGGGGTTGCCCATCGGCGCGATGTCGGCGGCGCAGTACGCCACGGGCGGCGGGCCGCCGCCTTCGCTGCCCTTGCCGTTGGAGCCGGTCGAGCCCGGAGGCGCGCCGACGCACGGCCCCCAGTTCGTGATGACTTGGAGCAGATCGGCGACGTTGACCTGATTATCCAGCGTGATGTCGCCCCAGCACATCACAACCTGCGCCCGGGCTCCCGCAACCGGGAGCAACGACAGCACAGCGACGAACAACATGGTTCGGAACTTCATGGCAGGAATGGGACTCCGTAATGACCTTGGGGCGAAGGCGCGGAAAATAGTGCGTCTTACCTATGTTTGCAACGGGGAACTTGTGCGCGTATTCAGCCCCGCATGTTCCTGGTTTGTCCTGGATTGACGCCGAACTTTACATCCCGGCTCTCGTGGAGCTGTGCAGCACCTGCATGCTCCACATGTGGTGGGTTTGCACCCGCAGCAAATGGTGTTGCTTGCCGCCAGAAGCCCAACAGGCTGAGGTGATGACCGGCATCGGCGTTCAAGGCGTTTCGTCGAGCACATCCTGAATGCGGATCCATTCCCATCGCGGCTGCCACTTGGCGAGCAACGCCTGGTGCTTGGGATGCTCGACGTATGCGGTGTAGTCGGCCTCGCTGGCGAAGCTCATGTACAGGCCGACGTCGTAGTTGCTGTCGATGCGATCGCCGCGCCCGGTGTCCAGCGGCTTGCCGCAGGAATACGCGACGATCATGGGCAGGCCGCCAAGCTCATGATCGCAATCGGCGATGAGATCGTCGGCATCAGCCGGATTCTTGAGCTTGGCGAACACGAAGTGATTGATGGGCGCAGGTCGCCTGGCCGGCGATGTCGTGGCATGCGCGGTGCGCGCGACCTTGGTGGACGTCGTCGCCACGCGCTTCGGACTGGCAGCGTTGCGGCAGGCCACCGGCCCGTTCATCGCCAGCGCAAGCAGGATGGAGATCGTCGGGATGTGCAGGATGCGATGATTCATGATTGACGCGATATCCGCTCGCCCCGGCCAGCGCGCGATTGTACCGTGGCGCATTGTGCGATGCGTCTTTCAAATTGAAAGCGATCATGCCGACGTTCAGGACCAAGGCCGCGCCCTTGCGGCGCGCTTCGGACTCACGATGTCGGTCGATGCGGCCGGCGGACTCACGCTGGCGCTGCGCGACGATGGCTTGGAACTGCGCGACATCGACACAAGGCCGGGTCGAGGCCTGCGTTTGGACTTCACGCAGTTGTCCAAGCGCGGCCGTGCGAGCGCCAATCTTTCGCGCCGTCAGCCGCTGGCGCGGGCGATCGGCCGCGACGCCCGGCGCGTCATCGACGCCACCGCCGGCCTCGGCCAGGACGCCGCGCTTCTTGCGGCGATGGGATTCGAAGTCACCGGCATCGAGCGCAGCAACGTGCTTGCGGCCATGCTCAACGAGGCGATGGGCCGCGCGGAAAACGATCCGCCAACCGCGAAAATGCTGGGGAATCGGCTGCGATTCCAGCACGGTGATGCGAGGAAGCTCCTGGCCGGCGGCGCGTTGGAAGCCGTCGATTGCGTCTATCTCGATCCGATGTTTCCACCCAAGCGCAAGGCCTCAGCCCTGGCGAAAAAAGAGATTCGGCAGGTGCGGGCGCTGGTTGGCGAGGATGAGGACGCCGCCGAGCTGTTGTCGGCGGCCCGGCGCACGGCTCGGCGGGTCGTCGTCAAGCGCCCGACATACGCGCCGCCGCTTGCGAGCGATATCGCGACGATGATCGAAGGCAACCTTGTGCGCTACGACGTGTATGTGCGGCCGGTGCAGGGTCAGGACTGAGGCTTGGATGTCACCGGCTGGCTGGTGGATCGATCGCGCCGATTCGCTGTCGGACCGACTTTCTTCTTCCATGCCGCGGCTTCATCGGGCCGACCCCATGCCTGATACAGATCCGCCAGACTCTGACGGGCTTCCCTGGTGAGCGGCGCATTCGACGATTGCCTGGCCCAGATCGCTTCGCCTTCCAAGAGCGTCTTCTCTGCTTCATCGAGCTTCCCCTGCCCAAGCAGGCACGCGCCGAGACGAATCAGCGAGCGGCCCGGCGCGAAGTGATCAGCCTGCAGCTCGCGGCGGCGCAGCTCCAGCGACTCGCGCAGCAGCGGCTCGGCCTGGTCGAATCGCCCCATCAAGAGCAGCAGCGATCCGGCCTCGTCGGCAGCCCCTGCGATTTCCAGCACATTCGGCTTCGCCTCGCCGCGTTCGTGGGCCAGGATTTCCAGCCGCAGGAGCAGTGCTTCGTCGTACTGCTGCTGCTCGGTGAGGAACTTCGCGACGCGCGCCTTCGCGGATGTGACCGAAGGATGGTCTTCGCCGAGCAGCGCTGTGAGCATGCGCAGCGCATCGCGAGCGAGCGCCACGGCCTTCGAGATGTCGCCGTACATGTACTCGTAGGTCGCCAGGTTCAGGATCGACTCGCATGCGTCGTAGTCGCTTGCGCCATGCACGCTTTGGATTTCCAGCGCTTGGCGCAGCAACGCAAGAGCCTCCTCGGGCCGCGACTGCGACCCTCGGATGCCCGAAAGCTGCCGCAGACTCGCGGCGATGTCGGGATGGTCGGCTGGGAGCGTTTGCCGGCGCATGTCCAGCGCGGCCTGGCCGTCGCGATCAGCGGCGTCCAGGTCCTGCCGGGCCACGGCAAGGCTGCACTGCATGGCGAGCACGTTGGCGACCGCTGCGCTCTCGGGTCCGAACCTTGAGGCGCTGGCCTGCTTCGCTTCGTCCATCAACGCCTCGGCCTGTTCCCAGTTCTTGAGCCTGTACTGCAGGTTGGCCATGCTCAGCATCGACGACACCAGCGTGCCGTGGCCCGGAGGAAGGACCTTGCGGTGGATCGCCAGCGCTCGCGCCATGTGCGGCATGGCTTCATCCTCGTGATTGAGCGAGACCAGCACGCGCGACATGTTCGCCTCAGCCAGCGCGAGTTCGGGGCTGTCGGGCGAGGCGGAGCGCAGACGTGCATCCAGAACGCCCTGGAACAGCGGCAGCGCCTCCGAGAATTTCCGCCGTGTCAGCAGCACGTTCGCCAGATCGTTGGTGACGCGCAGCAGCGACGGGTCATCGGCCTGGGCCTGGTGTTCGAGCGCGGCTTGGGCCTCTCGAAGCATGCGCTCCGCCTGGTCATATGAGCCGAGGCTTCGCCGCAGATTCGCCAGGTCATTCATCGCCCGGGCGGTCGCCGGGTCCGATGGCCCCAGCAGAGTCTGCGTCGATCGCAAAGCCTGCTCCAGCAGCGGCTGCGCTTCGGCGTATCGACTGGCGTTCAGCAGGATCCGCCCGAGATCGCCTTGCGCCTGCGCAGCCTCGATCGACTGCTCGCCGAACAATCTCACGCGCATTTCAAGGGCCTGTCGCAGGTGCCTTTCGGCTGGCGCGAATTCAGCGATGCTGGCATAGGTGCGGCCGATCACGCCATGCAGCGTGGCGGCGATGTCCGCCTGCTCCGCAAGTTCCCGGTCGACCCGCATCGACGCGTTCTCGAGAATCTCACGAAGCAGAGCGGTGTCGCGACCTTGCGCGATTGACGGATTGATCGAACCCAGCATCTGCTGCAGAAAGCGGCTGACCTGCTCGGCGGCTGCCCGCTGCTGGACCGCCTCAATCGCGGAGGTCCTGGCCGCGCTCTCCTGTTGTTTGGCGATGCGAGCCGACTCGCGGGCCTGCACCAGGCCGATGCTGGTGCCGATGACGCCGAGAACCAGCATGAGCACGATGCCGATCGCGCCGGCGACCAGTGCCTTGTTTCTTCGTGCGAACTTGCGCAGCTGATACAGGGTTGTCGCCGGGCGGGCGCTGATCGGCTCATGCCGCAGGAAGCGACGGATGTCCTCGCCCAGGTCGGATGCCGACTGGTAGCGCCGCGTCTTGTCCTTTTCCAGCGCCTTGCCGACGATCGTGCTCAGGTCTCCGCGAAAGACGCGATCGAACGAAGTCAGCGCCGGCGGCTCATGATCGACGATGATGCGGGCCGCCTCCGCCATGCTCTTGTGCCGCACATCCAGCGGCACCTTTCCCGTGAGCAGTTCGTACGAGATCACGCCCAGCGCGTACACGTCGCTGCGCACGTCCACCTGCGACGCATCACCCGCGACCTGCTCGGGACTCATGTACGGCAGCGTGCCGACGATCTGCCCGATGTCGGTGTTGATCGTGGTGACGGCGAAGTCGGAGTCGGTCAATCGGGCGACGCCGAAGTCGAGGACCTTGGGACCGGCCGCAGTCGGCACGTCGGGAACCAGGATGTTGTCGGGCTTCAGGTCGCGGTGCACCACGCCCTTCTGATGCGCGTGCTGCACGGCGTCGCACACCTGCGCGATGAGCTCCAGCCGCGCGCGGATGTCGAGCCCGTGCGACTTCGCGAACGCGGTCAGCGTCGGACCGTCTATGAATTCCATGGCGAAGTACGGCTGGGCGCCGCGGCCCAGGTCGAACGTGCCGGCTTCAAACACCTGCGCGATGCCGGGATGCTGCAGATGGCCCAGCACTTCGGCTTCATGCTCGAAACGCCTGAGCATGGAGCGGCTGGCGAGCCCGGCCCGCATGAGCTTCAGGGCGACGGTCCGGCGCGGCTGCTCCTGCTCGGCGAGGTACACCACGCCCATGCCGCCCGCGCCCAGCCGGCGCAGCACCCGGTAGCGCGCGATGCATTTGCCGATGAGCGCGTCATCGCTCGCGCTCGATGGCTGCGATGCGGCGGCGTCGACAGCCGCATCGAGGTCAAAGCCGAACAGGGCCGGCGGCGGATCGAGGAAGTTCTCGGCGTGATGATGCGCGGCGAGAAGCGAATCCACGCGCTGGCGCAGCGCGTGATCGTCGCCGCACGCACGCTGCGCCGCCGCCTCGCGTTCGTCGGAAGGAAGATCGACGAGCTGATCAAAAGCCGCCTTGGCGCGTCGCTCGAAGTCCGGGTTGGCGGCGACGAAGGTCATCTCACCCGCCATCGCCTTTCGCCACCTGGTCGAACAGCCACGCCCGCGCGTAGTTCCAGTCGCGCTTCACCGTGGCCGGCGACGAGTCCATCGCCTGGGCGGTCTGTTCGATGCTCAAGCCCGCGAAGTAGCGGAACATGACGACTTCACTCAGGCGACGATCGCTCTGCGCGAGATGCCTGAGAGCCTCGTCCAGCGCGAGCATCTCGCGCGGCTCGGGCTCGGTCCAGTCGGGCACGTCCATCAGCGGCACGCGCTGCCGCCCGCCGCCATGCTTCTCCGCCGTGCGGCGACGGGCGCGCTCGACAAGAATGCGGCGCATGCTCTCGGCGGCGGCGGCGAAGAAATGCGCGCGATTCTGGAACTTGCCCGATCCGCCTTCATCCACCAGACGCATGTAGGCTTCATGCACCAGAGCCGTGGGCTGCAGGGTTTGGCCCGCGCCGCCGTGGGCCTCCTTGGCCAGTCGGGCCGTCGCCAAGCGGCGCAATTCCTCGTAGACCAGCGGCAGAAGGTCAGCGGCCGCGCTGGCGTGACCGTCGCCGATGCGCTCGAGAATCCGTGTCACCTGTTGTCGCGGGGCGTCAGGCATGGCTCTACGACCAATGATTGTCGCTCACAAACCCGGAAAATGTGAGCCGCGGGCGCAGGGTTTCTCGCATGTTGTGGGGGCCGGCAATGCCGGTGAGCGTCATTCCGCCACATGAACGGGGCGTGAATCGCATGAGAACGCGGGTTATCCGTCACATCCGGCCGGCGCATGCGGCTCTTGCCTCCATCCGCCGGCGGCGGTGCAATGGGGGAATGTTGAACATCCATCGGCGTCGACGAGCGTTGGTCGGCCTTGCCGCGCTCAGCGGTGTCGTGATCTCCGCCGCCCCGCCCGCCACGCAGCCGCAGATCGCTCCTTCTCCGGAGATCGCCGCGGCGATCGAGACGATCATCAAGACCCACGACATCCCCGGCATGGTGGCGGCGATCGTCGAAGGCGACGGCGCGCTGGAGATCGGCTGCGCGGGCGTGCGCGAACGCGGGCACGCCCAGGCCATCACCGTTTTCGACCGCATGCATCTGGGCTCGTGCACCAAGAGCATGACCGCGACGATGATCGCCACGCTCGTGCAGGAAGGGAAGCTTTCCTACGAGACGACGATCGGCGAAGTCTTCAGCGATGTTCCTGCGATCAACGACACGATGAGCCCCGCGTGGAAGGATGTCACGCTGCGATTACTTGTCACCAATCGCAGCGGCGCGCCGGGCGACCTGACCAAAGATGGCTTGTGGAAAGAGCTCTGGCAGCATCAGGGCGACGCCACCAGCGCACGGATGAAGTTGGTTGCGGGCGTATTGAGCAAGCCGCCCGAGGCTCCGCCGAACACCAAGTACATTTATTCAAACGCGGGCTTCTCCATCGCGGGCGCGATGGCGGAGAAAGTCATGGGCGAGTCGTGGGAGGATCTGATGATGGAGCGCGTCTTCGAGCCGCTGGGCATGGATTCAGCGGGTTTCGGCGCGCCAGGAAGTTCAAGGACGATCGATCAGCCGCGCGGCCACAAAGCCGACGGCACGCCGGTCGAGCCCGGAAGAGGGGCCGACAATCCCGTGGCGATCGGGCCCGCGGGCGTCGTGCATTGCAATCTCATCGACTGGTCCAAGTACGCGGTGCTGCACATGCAGGGAGAACAGGGCAAGGACACGGCGATCCTCAAGAGCGCATCGTTTGAACCGCTGCACACACCGGCGAAGAAACCCGAGGGCGAAAACGCTCCGGACTACGCGATGGGCTGGGGCATCGCGCAGCGCAGCTGGGGCGGGGGCGAAGTCCTGACGCACAACGGCAGCAACACCATGTGGTTCGCAGTGGTGTGGATCGCGCCGAAAAAGGACTTTGCGGTGCTGATCGCCTGCAACAAGGGCGGCGACGAGGCGGCGAAGGCGTGCGATGAGGCCGCCGCGGCGATGATCAAGCGGCACGCGGAGAGATTGCAGTGGCCGTGAACGAACGCGCTCGTTACCCTGCGCGCTGCGATTTCAAAACGACTTTCACGGAGCATTCAGATCATGCGATGGATACCAATGGCGGCTTCACTTGCGGTGGTGGTGTGCGGCGTCATCGCCTGGCGGCAAAGCCCGCAGACGCGCCCGGCCGGCCCTCTGCCCGTGCCCGATGCGCCGCCGATCGCTTCGATTGATCTCATGAAACCCGAGGGCGTCGCGCTGTGTGACGCCGCCTGGCGATACAGCGATGTGAAGATCGTGGAGGTCGCGTCGAACGGACCGCCTCCCGCGGGAGCCGACCGCAACACACCCGGCCCGCCGATGATGTCGTACGACATCGAGCCGCGCGCCGGCGAGGAGGGTTTCGACGATTCCAAGTGGCCGATCCTTGATGCCGCGACGCTGGCCGATCGGCGCGGTGCGGCGAAGATCAGCTTCAACTGGTACCGCATCAACCTCGCCATGCCCGCGAAGGTGGGCGATGTGGATCTCAGCGGCACGACGGCTGTGTTCACGATCACCATCGACGATTACGCGGAGGTGTGGGTGAACGGCAAGCTGCCGCGCACGCTGACGCCGCCCAATCCCAATCTGGTGCAGGGCTTCAACCAGCCGAACCGGGTCACCATCAGCCAGAGCGTCAAGCCGGGCGAGCGGATTCAACTGGCGGTGTTCGGCATCAACGGGCCGATCTCAGCCGCGCCGGGGAATTACATCTTCGTGCGCGAGGCGCGAGTTGACTTCATACGGTGAATCGCGGCAACGTCATGGTTCATCCGCGAAGCGCCATGATGTGGTGAAGTCCTTCGACACCTTCTGATTCGTCAGGATCGCGCGCACCATTTCGATGGGGATGGAATTCTCGTGCAGCACCGCGTCGTGGAACTGGCGATTGGTCATCTTCCCGGAATCGACGAGTTCGTGATGCAGCGCGCGAATCTGCAGGCCGCCCATCATGTACGCGACCTGATACAGCGGGCCGTAATCGCCTTCGAACGAACGGCGAACTTCCGCTTCGGCGTTGGCGCGCTCGTGGCCGACGTTGTCGACGAGGAAATCCACGCATTCCTGCGGGCTCATGCGCTCAAGATGGAAGCTCAAACTGAAGATGATCCGCGCGCAGCGATGCATGCGCCAGAACAATGCGCCGATGCGATCTTCAGCCGACTTCTGAAAACCCTGATCCCACATCAGCATTTCCCAATAGAGCGCCCAGCCTTCGATCCAGAACGGCGTGTCGAACAGTTGCCGATAGTG
>CAZCGB010000033.1:4750-11581 GCA_964498045.1 uncultured Isosphaeraceae bacterium | reverse complement strand
GGCGTCGGAGGGCACGTAGGCGTAGTTCACCTTGCTGCCTTCGAAGGCGACGTTGACCTTGCCGAAGAGCTTCGCCTCCTTGATCGCCTTGGTCGTCCACACGCCGGTGTCGGGGTAGTCGGCGGTGGTCTCGGGCGAGAGGAAGTTCATCGGAATCATCGCGAACTGCGTCGTCGCGCCGCCCTGCAGGAACAGCACCTCGTAGTCGTCAGAGATGCTCGCGATGGCCCGGCAGTCGGCCTTGGCCTCGTCGATCACGCGATCGAACACCGGGCCGCGATGGCTGTGTTCCATGATGCCGATGCCCGAATCGAAGATGCTCCAGATGTCCTGCTGGCATTGCAGCAGCACTTCCTCGGGCAGGATGGCGGGGCCTGCGGAGAAGTTGAAGATGCGGTGCGGCAGGGACTTCGCGGACTTGGCGGCGGACGCAGACGGCATGGTGGCGGTGGTCATGTTGTTCTTTCGTTGAATGACGCCCACGCATTGCAATGCGTGGGCATCCGGTGGATTCACTTCATCGCGCGATGTTGGCCATCGCGACGCTCAACACGTTCTCATTCTTTCCGATGGCGTGAAGATGCTCGGCGTTGGGGGGTGAGTCGAGTTGGATGCGGGCGCATGCGGCTTTCGCGCCGTCGTAGATGACGTTCTCCATCTCTTCGACATTGATGCCTGCCTGCCCAAGCGTGTAGAAGACGTGTGCGAGTACGCCGGGCTTGTTCAAATGGCGAACGGTCAGCAGGCACGTGGCGGGAGTGGACGCTGCGCGATTGACGCAGTTGAGCACTCGGCCGGAGGCGATGTATTCCGCGACAACACGCACCGCTTCACGGGCGATGGCGTTCTGGGCCTGATCGGTGGAGGCCCCGACGTGGTGCGAGCCGTACACGCCTTTTTCCTTGACGATCTCATCGACGAACTTTGTGTCTGCGCCGGCCGGCTCCTGCGCGAACACATCCAGTCCGCAGCGGATGTTCTTGGTCCTGATCGCGTTGGTCAGGGCCTTCTGATCGACCACGCTGCCCCGGCTGGTGTTGATGAAGTACGTGTTGGGCTTCATCGTGTTGCAGAATTGCTCGTTGATGAGATTCTTCGTGTCGCTCGTCGCGGCGCAGTTCACCGAGATGACGTCAGACATCTTCGCGAGGTTGTAGATGTTCTCGCACCAGCCGATATCCATAGCGTCAGCCTGCTCTTCGGTGAGGCTGCGCGACCACGCGACGACCTTCATGCCGAACGCCTTGCCGCGCATGGCGACTTCCTTGCCGATCTGCCCGAGACCGATGATGCCAAGCGTGCGCCCGTACAGGCCGGCGGCTTTGGAATACTCCTTCTTGTTCCACACGCCATTCCGCAAGTCCGCAGTTTGGTCCGGCACGCGGCGATCACACGAGAGAATCAGGGACCAAACGAGTTCCGCGACGGCGATCGCGTTCTTACCTGGACAGTTGGCGACAAAGACGCCCTTGGCGGATGCGGCGGCGACATCGATCGTGTCATAGCCCGCGCCTGCACGCAGCACGAGGCTGAGTGACTGTGCTTTGTCGAACACGGCGGTGGTGACCTTCATCCCGCGCACAATGAGCACGTTGGGATCGAACTCCGCGACGGCAGCGGCAAGCGTGTCGGCCGTGAGGGTGGTGTCGACCTTCACGTCGCAGCCGAGGTGCTTCAAGCCCTCGACGCCGACGGACTCAAATTTCTCGGCGACAAGGACTTTCAGAGTGGCTGACGGAGTTTCGTTGCGGCGGGATGCGGTTGGCGCGATCGATGCGGTGGTCATTGCGGCGTTAGTGTATCGCGCTCCACCGAATCAATCGCCCAAAGCCGGATCCGCGCTCAATCCATCGTGTGCACCAGCAGACCGCTGCGCAGTTTTGGTTCAAACCATGTGCTTTTCGGGGGCATGATGACGCCCGCGTCGCTCACCGCCATGAGCTGCTGCATGGTGGTGGGGTACATGCTGAAGCCTACGGCCATTTCGCCGGAGTTCACTCGCCGTTCAAGCTCAGCAGTGCCGCGGATGCCACCCACGAAGTCAATACGCTTGTCGGTGCGCACATCGCCGATGCCGAGAATCGGACGCAACACGCGCTCTTCCAGCAGCGAGACGTCCAGCGAGGCGATCGGATCGTTGTGGTTGATCGATTGCGGATCGAATGTGAGCAGGTGCCAATGTCGATCGACATACGCGCACATTTGCCCGGATTTCTGCGGCGAGGCGTTGCCCGTCGCGGACAGCGCGCCTGCCTTCTTGAGCGCGTCCAGGAACTGCGCCGGCGATTGGCCATTCAAGTCCTTCACCAAGCGATTGTACGGCATGATGTTCAACTGGCTCGCGGGGAAGAGTACGGCAAGAAACCAGTTGTACTCCTCGTTCCCGGTGTGCCTTGGATTCGCCGCACGAAGTTCAACGCCGGCGCGAGCCGCGCTGGCCGAGCGATGGTGTCCGTCGGCGATGTATGCCGTCGGCACGTTCGCAAACGCGGCAAGATACGGATTGGGGTCATGCACCGTCCAGACCGTATGCGTCACTCCGTCTTTCGCGATGAAATGAAACAGCGGACGATCGTTCATATCGCGATCAACCATGTCATTGATCGCTTCGACATCTCGATACGCCAGGAAAACCGGTTCGGCATGGGCGTTCAGCTCCAGCACGTGGCGCGTGCGATCGTCTTCCTTGTCTTTGCGCGTCTTCTCGTGCTTCTTGATGACGTCATTGACGTAGTCATCGATGTGGCAGCAGCACACGATGCCGACCTGGGCGCGATGGTTCATCACCTGCCGGTACAAGAACAGGCCGGGTTTGGAATCGCGCACGAGTGTGCCATCGTGGAGGAATCGCGTCAGGTTTTCGCGGGCTTTTGCATAGACGCGGGCATCGTAGTGATCGACGTCATCGGGAAGGTCAATCTCCGAACGGATCACATGCAGAAAGGAGTGGGGGAGTCCCGCCGCGAGTTCCTTCGCTTCTGCGGTGTTGATGACGTCGTACGGTACGCAGGCGACCTGCGCGGCGCGATTGGGCTGCGGATGAACGGCGGTGAAGGGGTGGATGCGCATGGGGGATATGGGGCAGATCATTGGCCGCGCGCGGCAGGAAGTAACGTCGAGGAATCGGAGATTATCAGCGCATCGAGGTTGTGCCGCGCTTAAGGCGCATGCCAACTGGGCCGAAGAGGAAACTGAGGGGAGAAAGATGGCCTTTTCGGGCCAAGGCGGCAGGTGAAGTCCGGGAGATGCGACCGATGACGACGTACAGCGAAACGATGCCCCACCCTTTGCACGACGCCGGCCCGTATCGATTCGAGCGTCGCCAGGCTGACCGTTGGCCCGCGCAAGGTGCGGCGACAGCCTTCTGCCTCACCGGCGACTCATTTGGTCGCATCCACGACATGTCGCTGCTCGATTACTCGCACGATGGCATGGGCGCCATCACCAACGAAGCGATCGCGCCAGGCACGGAGATCTCGCTGGGATTCGCCGCGCCCGGCCAGATCGCGCGTCGGGGAACGGTGTTGCGCTGCGAGCCATGCGGCCACGGCTATCGCGTGGCGGTGCAGTTTCAGATGCGCATGGCCGCATGAGAAGAACGCGTTCAGCGATGGTCATCTGGCCATGAGCTGTTGGGACGGTGAATTCGGGGATCGTGACGATCAGACTCGCGCCTTTTCATCTGCCTGGGGAACTCGCGACTGATAACGCACGCGTTGATCAGAAGGCGCTCTGGCCGACTCTTGAAAGCGTTTGCTCGGCAACCTGTTCCATTTATTCGGGGCTCCATCTCGACTTTGCATCGCGCGCGCTGTTCCGGCGTTTGCCGCTGCCCGATTTGAATCGTGTAGTTGGTCTCGCCTGTTGGGTTGGCCGGAAAGCCAATGCCGACGCTTTGTATGGCTGGGCTCATCGTGAGTTCAGCAACATTTGGTCGCAGGGCCGGATGGAACCGGGCACGAGAGTCCCGGCCCAGCCAGCAACCATGGAGTGGACCCCGAAGCGATCGGGGCACCACAAAATCGCAACAGCGAAGGAGTAAGGTCATGCGTACGCAAGTCAAGCGAGCCTTCACGCTCATCGAAATTCTGATCGTCGTCGTCATCCTCGGCATTCTCGCAGCGATCGTCATCCCGCAGTTCTCGGATGCCTCGACGCAGGCGAACAACGCCAACGTCCGCAGCCAGCTGCAGACGCTTCGCGGCCAGATGGAGCTGTACAAGGTGCAGCACTCTGACGTGTACCCCGACCTCGTCGCTGACGGTTGGGCGGACCTGATCGCCGGCGACTACATCCAGCAGGCGCCGCGCAACCCGCTGCAGCCCGCTGCGACCGCCAGCGCAGTTGGCGCCGCTGCCGCTGCCAACGTCGGCTGGATCTGGGACGGTGACAACCTCACCGCCACCGATGGCGCAGGCGCTCTGTTCGTCGAGTAATCCTCGAACAATCGCCTGGGGAGGGGACACTTTGATCGTGAAGACGCCGGCGCGGAAACGCGCCGGCGTCTGTTTTCCCGCACATTTCACAGCCTCCGCCTTCGCCGCGCCGTGCCGCGCGTCGAATTCACCATCCGCTCCACTTCCGCCATGGCCTCCGCGATGTCCAACTCCGCATCGTCGTCGTTCGAATCCGCCACGCGCGCCTCGCACAACAACTTCGCGCTGCAAATCAACCACCCGCTGCTGGCGCGCAACCCGCGCTTCCGCGCCGGCGCGGTCATCAAGTCACTGCTCACGACCGTTTGTGGCGGGGCGATGCTCATGACCGCCGCCGCGGTCCTCGATCCCGCAACCCTCCAGGCGAGCTCCATCGCGCAAAGCCGGCCGGCCATCGCGCGCGACGCTCATCAGGAATTTGTCCGCTCTCTCGCGTCGCTCATCGCGCAGTCGCGCCATGCGCTTGCCGTCAACCAGCGCATCGAGGACCGGGGTTCGGAGATCATCCTCTGGTTCGAGGACACCCACGACCTGGGCCGCATCAACGCCGATGAGCTCGCCTTGATGCGCCACAGCCCGCTGTTCCAGACCATCACCATCTACACCGCTTCGAAGGCCCTCGGCCATCGGCCATCGGATTTCAGCAGAGAGCCAGCAGCCGACGGCCGACAGCCGATGGCAGACGCCTTCACGCCTGATGACATCGCCTCGCCCGGATTCATCGATCGCTGGCGCGCGATGTCTGCAGTACAGGCCAAAGTGGTGGCGACCGGGATATCGGACCTGCAAGTGACACCCGTCGAGGGCAACGACCAATCGCGGTTATCGAACCTGCGGCTGCATCTGCAGTGGACAGGCGATTCAGTCGATGGTTTCGATCAAGCGTCGGCTCTCGTCGAAGTCGGACGCACGACCCCCGCGACCTCGAACGCCGCGTTCCCATCGCCACAGGCGAACAGGAACGCCGCGCCGCAGTCGCAGCAGAAGCAGCCGCAGCAGCAGTAGGAGTACACCCGATGACGCAGTCCACCAATCAGTCACGTCCAGCCCGCACGTCCCAGGCGCGCTTCCTCAACGTCATTCTCACCGTGAACGCGGTGGCGCTCTCGGCGATCGCGTGGACGCAACTCGCAGGCGCGCCGCTCTCGAACAGCGCGCAGGCGCAGACGCCTCCTGAACAAGGCATTCCCAACGCCGGCGCGCAGCGTCAGCGGATGATCCAGGAGTTGCAAGGCTTGCGAGAATCAGTCGACAGCATGAAGAAGCAGCTCGACGGCGGCAAGATGAAGGTCATCATCGCGAACATCGATGAAATGAAAGCCGCCAACGCCTCGGGAGCCGCCGACAAGGGCAAGTGATTCCATGAAACGTCGAAACGCCGAATCGTCCAAACGTCGAAATCGCCGTCTTGTTGCGCCAGACGCGTGTTGTGGCGTTGTGGAGTATCGACGACTCGGCGTTTCTCGCTCCCGCTCGCGCCGCAGCTATACGCTGATCGAACTGCTGCTGGTGTGCGCGATCCTGGGCATTGCCGGGACGCTGCTGATCCCGCAGATCGTGGGTCGCGACATCATGGCGTGCCAGTCCGCGGTGCGCATGCTGATCGGCGACATCACCTTCGCGCAGTCCGACGCGCTGGCGCACCAGGAGTATCGTCGCATCCATTTCAACGATGACGGATCGGGCTACAGCATCAGCCGCGTGTCGCAGTCGCAGCTCAGCCAGCCGTTTGATTCGGATCATGCGGATTACATCCTGGATCCGCTTGGCGGTGGCGAGTACAAGGTGAACCTGCTCGCCGACGATCGCTTCAAGGGCGTGACGATCGAGTCGGTGGACATCGACCACGGCGGCCGCGACCTGCACTTCGACGCCTTGGGCGGAACCGTCGCGGCGTCGGGCGGCGTGGGAGCAGGCGGCACGATCGTCATCTCCAGCGCCAACGACAGTTACGAACTCTCCATCTCGCCGTTCACGGGCAAGATCAGCGTGACGCAGCAGTAAGGGGCGCCGGGTTTTCGCGAAGACCGGCAGTCGAGCGTGATGTCAATCGGCAACCGTCGACTGCATCAAGGGCACGAAGTCGCTGGCCGGTCGCGCTCGCGCAATGTGTCGGTCGGTGCGTGGTTCCGTCGCTTCAGGCCGTTTCGCCATGGTCCGCGAACACCGCCGATTTTCCACATCCCACTTCATCGACCTCTGACGCTGGCCGATCACTCTTTGGTGGTGCGAGCTTCGCCGGGCTGTTGTGATGTGGTGCGCGGTCGTCGCTCTCGATGTTCCGCGCAGATCGCCCGATGGTGAACGCGCATCGCTCTCGCATCGGAGGTGGATGTGTTCGGAGGTCGTTTCTCATCCTCGACAGGCCTGATCGGCATCGACTACGGCTCGCGCA
>CAZCGB010000033.1:0-4650 GCA_964498045.1 uncultured Isosphaeraceae bacterium | reverse complement strand
GGAGGTCGTTTCTCATCCTCGACAGGCCTGATCGGCATCGACTACGGCTCGCGCAACATCAAGGTGCTTCAGGTGCGCGAAAAAGCTGGTCGCGTCGATGTCGTCAGCGCCGCACGCATCGACGTCGACCTGCGGCATCTCACAGAGTCCGGCGAGGGCGTCAATGCCGCGGATGATGCTGCTCCGCTTGAGCGTCGGAGCGATGCTGGTCCGCACGGCGTGTTGGAACAGCAGATTCGCGCCGCATTTGCCGCGGGCGGATTTTCGGGCGCACGATGCGTCGTCAGCCTGCCGCGTGAAGACGTTTGTCTTCAATCGGTGCGATTGCCGAAGATGCCTGACGAGGAACTGCGGCAGACTGCCTTGTGGGAGGCCTCGCAGCGATTCGGCCTGGACCGCAACGCCATGCAGGTGGATTTCATCCGCACCGGCGCGATGCTGCAAAGTGGCGAAAGCCGCGAAGAAGTCATCCTCATCGCCGCGTCGCACGCTGCGATCTACGCGCGGGTTGAGCCCATTCTCGCCGCCGGCCTGCGGCCTGTGGCGGTGGAAGCCGGCTTCTCCGCGCTGGTTCGCACCTTCAGCCGCCAGGCGCGGCGTGAAGCCGATCGCGCGAATGTTCGTGCGGTCGTCGAGGTCGGCGAAAGCGGGTCGACCGTGCTCATCCTCCGCGGCGATCAGGTTGCGTTTTGCAAGCCCATCGCGATTGGCGGCCGGCACTTCAATCTCGCTGTCGCTGATCACCTGCAAATGGAACCAAAGCACGCCGAAGAACTTCGATGCGCGCGCATCGCCGCTGCCGCTGCGGCGCAACTGAACCATGCCGGTGCCAGGGACGCGAATGGCAGCGCGACCATTGGAGGCGCAGATCCCGCGACCGACCGCGCCGTGTATGAAGCGGTGCGGCCGCTCATGGGCGATCTTGTCAAGGAAGTCACGCTCTGCCTGCGCTACTACGGCGTGACATTCCGCGGCCACCCGCCGGATCACATCATCATCACTGGCGGCGACGGACTCGAACCAAAGCTCGGCGAGGTCATGGCCAACGCATGCAAGGCGCCGGTGGTCTTTGATGATTCAAGCAACGTCCTCGCACACACGCTGCCGGCCATTCGCACCAGCCTCAATCGTACGCCGGGCCCGGCTTCGGGCTGGGCGGTCGCGCTTGGGCTGAGTCTCCGCGGCATCAACAAGAAGGCGTCCAAGGACCAGGGTTCCAAGGCATCCGCCGAGCCGACGCTTTCGACGCACGCCGTCGATGCCGCCATGCCGCGGGCAATTGACGCCGCCACATCGAAGAGGAGCGCTGCATGAGCGAGCGGCAGCATTCTGTCGATCTGATGCCCGACGAAATTCGCGCCCGCAGTCAGGCGGGTCTGCGCATGGGCCAGTTCACGATTTTCGCTGTCATCAGCATGACGGCGATCATCGCGGTGGCCACGCACTCGAAAATCGCCCTGAGCACGGCGCAGGAGCGCTTATTCGAGACCGCCAGCGCAGCGGAGCAGGTGTTTGCGACCGAGGCGCGTGCCGCCGAGTTGCGCCATGAACTTGAGAGCATTGAGAGCTACACGCGCACATATGAACGGCTTTCCTATCCCTTGGACGTCGGGGACGTGCTGGCGACGGTCGTCAACATGTTGCCCGAGAGCGTCTCGCTCGACGAGATCGATCTCGATGCCGGCGCACGAGTGATCGGACATACGGCCCGTACACGCGCTGCGGCGAAGGATGGCGAATCGCCGCCGCGCATCCTGACTGGCGAGATCTCGGGATTCGCGGCGAACGATCAGGAGATCGCCGAACTGGTCAGTGCGCTGGAGGCGACGCCGCCGTTCGACAATGTCAGCCTGGATTTCAGCCGCGGACGTCGAGTGAACGATCGCGACGCTCGCGAGTTTCGCCTGAGTTTCCGCATCGGATTGGACGACGCGTACCAGGTGACTCACCTGCAGCATCAAGGCGGGCAAGCTCCGGGACAGGAGGTCGTTGATGCGAACAACTAAGCAGATGACCATGGGCGTGTTGGCGGTGATGGCGGCAATGTCAATTGTCGCCGTCATGTTCATCCTGCCGAATTACCGGGAGGCGCGCGAAGTGCAGGCCCAAGTGAAGGACCTGCAGGCGCGTGTGACGACGCTGGAGACGCGCACGCACGCGGTTGATCGCCTGGCCGAGGAAGTGCGCACGGCCCGGGATCACGTCGCCGTCGATCTGAAATCCATTCCCGAGACGGCGGACGTCGCCGGCCTGATCCGCAAGCTTTCTGATCCGATCGACGGCATGAACGTGGTCGATCAGACGTTCACCGCCGGAACCGCCGGTCCCGCCATCGTTGGCGAAGATGCGCCGGCCATGGCGCTGCCGGTCATTGCGGAGATGCACGCGACCTTTGAATCAGCGCAGGCGCTGATTCGCAAAGCCGAGACGATGAACCGGCTGGTGCGCGTCTCGTCGGTGCGCCTGCAATGCAAGCGTGAGGAGCAGAAGAGCGATATTCCCGTGCTGGCGGCTTCGGTCGGGCTTGAGGTCATCTACGCCACGCCGACATCCACAACAAAAGAGGGCAAGTGACATGCCAGCCTCGTTGCGTCGATTCTGGATCCAAATCACCTCCGACCGCAAGCGTTTCGGGGTGTTGTGCGCGACGATCGGCGTCGGGCTGCTGTTGTGGGCGCGACTGATCATCGTCTCCCAGGTGCCACGCACAGCCATGGCCGAACAAGGCGGCAGCGCGGCGTCAAACATGTCGTCGGCCGGCAAATCCAGCAAGAGCGCTGGCGGTGCGGGGGGCTCGGGGAGTGCCGGGAGCGCGGCCGATAAGCCGGATTCAAAGGGGGCTGGGAAGGCGGTCGCGGTCAGGCAGCGCGTGGTCGATGTGCGTTTATGGAGTCTCAGCGAGCGCGATCCATTCGTTATCAGCCCCTTGCACTTTCCCAAAGCGACAGCGGCTCTGGATGTCAAACAGGAAGCGGGCAAGTTGCCGACTGAACCGGCCGAAGATGCATTGCAGAAGGAAGCGCGGCTGGCGGCGCGCCTGAATCAGTTGCTGGGTTCGTTGAAACTTGAGGCCGCCTTGGGAAATTCGATGGCGGTGATCGAAGGCAAGCGATACCGAGTGGGAGACGTGCTGCCGGCAGTGGGCAGCGAGCGTGTGCAGTTCACGCTGACGGAAGTGAGACAGCGATCGGTTGTGCTGGAATGGCAAGGCCGACGCTTGGAGTTGCAAATGTCCCTCCCCGGCCAGGTCGGCGGGGAATCAAGCAGTTGAGTTGTCGTGGCAGTCGCAGAAGTACACACGCAAGGGCCCGAGGCAGGAGTACACCCGATCATGAATCCCAAACCCATCAATCTCGGACGCCCGACACCGGGCTTTTTCGTGCGCCGCGCGCCCGTTTATGCGCTGTGCGCCCTTCTGGCCACCCCGGCGACCTCGGCGCTTGCGCAGAACGCGGCGCCCCCTGCGGGCGGTGACGGCAAGGTCAACGTCACCGACTACGGCGGAGTGTCGATGTCCGTGCAGGACACCGATCTTGCCACCGTGCTGCAGATGCTCTCCATCGACAGCAAGCAGAACATCATCGTGGGCAAGAGCGTCAGCGGCACCGTCTCGGTAAACCTGTACGACGTGTCGTTTGATGACGCCCTCAAGGCCATCCTTGAGCCCAACGGCTACACCTACTACCGCGAGGGTAATTTCATTTACGTGATTACCCGCGAGGAGAAGGAAGCCCTGGACAAGGCCAAGCGCAAGACCGAGAGCCGCATCTTCGAGCTCGAGTACCTCTCTGCCGCTGACGCCACCGAGTTCATCCTCCCGCTCCTTTCCGACGCAGGCAAAGCCGCAGGTCGTGGCGACGTCGCCCCGGGCATCAAGCCCGATGTCTCCGACGCAGGCGGCGAGTCCTACGCCTTCAACGCCAAGCTCGTCGTCACCGACTACGCCGAAAACCTCGAAGCCGTTGCAAGGCTCATCGAAGAACTCGACACCGCGCCCCAGCAGGTCCTCGTCGAATCAACCATCCTCTCCACCGACCTCGACGAAACCAACGCCTTCGGCGTCGACTTCACCGTCCTCGGCTCGCTCAACTTCACCGACCTCACCAGCCCACTCGGCGCCGTCGCTGACCTCGTTACAGGCGAACTCCAGCCCGATGACAACAACGCACAAGCCGTCACCTCAACCGTCGGCGGAACACAAGGACCAGGCGGTCTGAAAGTCGGCATCGTCTCCGATGACATCTCCGTCTTCCTCCGCGTGCTCGATGAAGTCACCGACTCCACCGTCCTCGCTCGACCGAAAATCATGGCCCTCAATCGCCAGAAGGCCCAAGTCCTCGTCGGCGCCCGCGTCGGGTACCTCTCCACCACCGCCACGGATACGACGACGACACAAACCGTCGAATTCCTCGACACGGGCATCGAACTCATCTTCCGACCCTTCATCTCACGCAACGGCATGGTCCGGCTCGAACTCTCGCCTTCCGTCAGCGAAGCCTCACTCCGTTCCATCACCGATGCCAACGGCCTCATCGTCACCATCCCCGATGAGCTCACCAACGAAATCACCACCAACGTCCGAGTCAAAGACGGCGAAACCGTCGTCCTCGGCGGCCTCTTCAAGGAAACCAACAAAACCACACGACGCCA